>DAORVZ010000598.1:0-1157 GCA_035434005.1 Lacunisphaera sp. | reverse complement strand
CGTTGCCTCCCGCGCAAACAGCATCCGTGTTCATCTGTGCAATCCGTGATCAAGAATCTCAGTGATTTACGGCATTCCAGAACTCCTCTGGATTCACGTCATTCACCCAGCGGCCATCCAGCACCGGTCCGAGCATCGGACCGTCCCAGCGGCGGTCGCCGAAAATCCCGTCCACCCCAAAGCCGAGCGCCCGGGTCGTCAGGGGCTGTGCGCGGGCCGCCTGCAGGATCGCGGCGCGGCCCAACGCCGTCTCGATCGCGCTTGAAAGCACCACGTCCGCCTTCGTTGCGGCGCTCCAGACCACGAGTTCATCGAGCGGCCCCGCCAGCGCGGGTTTGATGACGAACACCCCGCGCCAGCCGAGCCCCTGCCAGCGCTGTGCCGCCGCCAGGCCGGTGACCGATTCGTCCAGCGCCAGCGTCACCGGGTAATCCGCTGCCAATCCCAGCAGCGTCGCCTCGTCATCGGGGCGCACCGGTTGCTCCACAAATTCCACCGGTCGCTCGGCGCAGCGCGCGAGCCACTTCGCCGCCTGCCGCCGATCCCACGCCCCGTTGGCGTCAAGGCGGAGCTTCACATAGGCAGGCAACTTCGCCAGCAGGTCGTCAAGCAGGCCGAGCTCCTCCTCCACGGCACTGACCCCCACCTTCCATTTGAAGGCCAGGAACCCCGCCGCAAGTTTCGCTGGCAAGACGGCCAGCGCCTCCCGTCCGGCGGGCAACAGCGCCGCCACGGGCAACCGGCTTTGTCCCGGCCCTGGCGCCGGGCCGGTCCGCGCGGCGGCCAAGGCAAACCGCACACAGCCGTATCGGCCCGGCACGCCATCGAGCACTCGGTCGGTCACTTTGTGCCCGAATTTTCGGCAAATCTCCTCCGCCTCGGCGAGTGTCTCCGTCCCAAACCATGGCAGCGGCGCGATTTCCCCGAAGCCGACCCGGCCCGCCTCGCTTTCCAGTCGGACAATCAGCCCCTCCCGCTCCGTCCAGCTCCCGTGCGCCGTGCGCAGCGTCGCCGCCAGCGGCAACCGGTAGCGTTTGAACTCAAAGAGGTAAGCCATGGATCTCACCCCGGAATACACGGGAGCACGGCGGAAAGGCAACCAGCCATCAGGGTGCCCGGCACCGGAAAACTCAGCGTCGGCGCATGAAAGCCGTAGT
>DAORVZ010000597.1:0-1222 GCA_035434005.1 Lacunisphaera sp. | reverse complement strand
CGGACAGCAAGGCGGCAGGCCATCCTGCGCGCGACTGAAAAAGACCCCCTTGGAAAAAAATCAGCTCAGCCGCACGGGCATGATGACGCAGATGAAGCTCTCCAGGGTTTTGAACACGCCGGGGCTCACCTCATCCTTCACCTCGAAAAAGACCTCGTCCTTCGTGAGGGCGCGAAGCGGATCCATCACAAAGCCGGGGTTGAACGCCACCTGCAGCTCGGGCCCGCTGTAACCGATGGCCATGGACTCGTGCGCCTCGCCGAAGTCCGGGCTCTGCGCGGTGATTTCGAGCAGGTTGCTCGAAAGCTTGATTTTGACGGAGTTGGATTTTTCCGAGCAGACCAGCGCGGCGCGGTGCACACACTGCAGGAAGAGCTCGCGCTCCAGCTTGATGCGCTGGTGGGTTTCCTTGGGAATAACCTGTTGGTAATTCGGATAATTCCCTTCAACCACCTTGGAATAGAGGTAGACGCTGTCCACCAGGCCGCTGCTTTCCTTGTCCGTCGCGATCTGGAACGCGGCGCGGCGGTCGTTGAAGTTGATCTTCACCTTCTCGCCCTTGTCGAGCAGCCGCAGGAGTTCGCCGACGGTGCGGGCGGGCAGAATGATGGCGCCGGCACTGCTGGCGGGCACTTCCATCTCCTTCGAGACCAGGGCCAGCCGGCGGCCGTCGGTCGCGACAAGGGAGAGCTTGCCGTCCTTGAAGTTGAAATAGACGCCGTTGAGGATGTAGCGGGTCTCGTCCGTGGACTGGGCGTAGGCCACGCTCTTGAGCATGGTGGCGAGCTCGGCCTGTTCCAGCGAGTAGGCCTTCTCGTCGCCGAACTCGGGCAGGGGTGGAAACTCCTCCTTGCCGATGCCCATGATGCGGAAATTGGAGCCGCCGGACGCCAGTTTCACCTGGTGGTTGGGCGAGGCATCCACCGTCACATCAACGCTGGGCAGTTCGCGCACGATCGTGGCGAGGCGTTTCACCGGCAGGGTGACCGAACCGGTTTCCTTCACCTCGGCCTTGATCTTGCAGCGGATGCCGAGATCGAGGTTCGTCGTGGTGAGGGAAATCTGGTCCTTCTCCGCTTCAATGAGCACATTGCTCAGGATGGGCATGGTGGCTTTGGAGCCGACCACGTTGAGCACCTGGGCGAGGCCGTTGGCGAAATGATCGCGATTGATTTTGAATTTCATGGATGCGGGGCGAAGGGTTCCTGCAGGAAACTAACAA
>DAORVZ010000596.1:0-1225 GCA_035434005.1 Lacunisphaera sp. | reverse complement strand
GGGCGAGGAGAAGGCCGGCGAGGTTGAGGCAGACGATGAGCAGGACGGAGCCAGCAAGCGCCATCAAGACGGCACAGAACGCGGTGACGACACCCTCCGCGCGAGGAGAGGAACTTGTGCCGAGGCGGGGGAGCGGTCCGGCGGTGACTGTCTGCTGCTTGAACTCCACCGGGTAGGCGCGCTCAAGGCTCGCACCCAGGGCATCAAGCGCGGCCCGGGCCGAGCCCAACTCGACTCCTGGCGCGAGCCGGGCGACGACGAAGAGGTTGTAGGCATCGGCGCGGTCGAGGGTGCGGCGCTCCTCGCCGAAGCGGTAGTTTTCCAGCGATTCGAAGACGCCGAGCGGGAAATAGAATTCCGGGCCGGCCAGCGCCGTGGTGCCACTGAAGCCCTCGGGAGCGATGCCCACGACGGTGTAGAGCTGTTCGTTGATGCGTAGCGTGCGGCCGAGCAAGCCCGGGTCGAAGCCGGTCCTGCGCCAGTGGGTGTGGCTGACGATGACCACGGAGCGGGCGGCACCGGGCTGCTCCTCGGCGGCTGTGAAGGTGCGTCCGCGAGCCAGTTGCACGCCGAGGGTGTCGAAATAGTTCCCACTGATGATCGAGGCGAAGGCCCGGCGAGTTTCCGCGCCCGCCTGGTGGCCGACAATGGTGTGATTGAAGGCCAGCACGCCGGTGAAGAGGTCGCGGCGGCCGGTGAGTTCCCGCCACAACGGATAGGAGAAGATGCGGTATTGGTCAGGCTGCTGGCGATCCTGCGTGTAGAGCTGGACGATGCGTGCGGGGTCGGCGAAGGGCCGCGGGCTGAACGCCAGCGTGTAGATGAAGGTGAACATCCCGGTGTTCAGCCCGATGCCGAGCGCCAGGAGGCCGACGGCGGCGGCGGTGAAGCCCGGTGACTTGGCGAGCAGACGGAGCGAGAACTTCAGATCCTGCAGAAGGGTGTCCATGTAGAAGCCCGTGGGGCTTCTCCGTAAACACGGCATCCTGGCAGGCAGTTGCAGGAAAGTCCGGGACAGCAAGGAGGAGAGAACGAGTATGAGAACGAGAACGGGGTGGCCTATCTCATCCGGATGGAAAATCGCAGACGGACACAAATGAACACGGAGGCCTCGGCAGAGTCATCGAACATCCGAAATCCCCAGGCTCAGCGAACGGTTCCGATCTCCGGTTTCCCAAAGCCTTATCTGTCGGTGCGGATTTGGGTTTATGCCTTGTTGGTGCAA
>DAORVZ010000595.1:0-1225 GCA_035434005.1 Lacunisphaera sp. | reverse complement strand
GCTACCCACTACTTGCTACCCACTACTTCCTGACGTGCGTCTCGACAAATACATCTCCCGGAGCCGGGTCATTGATCTGGGCAGCGCCGACATGGAGGGCGCGCTGGTGGAGCTCCTCAACCTGACCGTCGAGAGTTTCCCCGATCTGAACAAGGACGCCCTACTCAAGGGCCTGTTGCGCCGCGAGAACACCATGACGACCTACCTCGGCCTCGGGGTGGCGATGCCACACGTGCGCGTGAAGATGGGCCGGCGCTATGTGCTCGCGGTCGGCCGCAGCCACTACGGCATCCGCTACGATGGCGCGCTGGAGAACGAGCCGGTGCGGCTCGTTCTGATGCTCATCGCCGAAGAGAAGACGCGCGACTACCTGCAGCTGCTCGCCGCCCTGGCCCGGCTGATGAAGGAGCAGGATTTCGTGGACAGCCTCGTGCAGGCACCCGACCTCGACACCCTTTACGAGCGACTTTTTGCCGGCTTTGGCGGCATGGCGGCCAAGCCGGTGGCGATGCCCCAGACCCGCGTCAACCGCGTCGTCCTGCGCGAGGCGGAGAGGATCGCGCTGGGCAGCGGTTGCACCGGGCTGATGGTTTTTGGCGACACTTTTGCCGGAAGCTTCAAGGCCCCGAAGTGGGCCGGCTCACTCAAGACCATCCTAGTGACCCGTAACCTGTCCGAGACCGAGGATCGCCCCGACCGGTTCGACGACAGCATCCACGTGCGCTCATTCTCCAGCCAGCGAATGGCCCAACTGCGCAGCGCTGTGCTGGTCGGCATCACCCGCGGGTTGGTCACCTTCAAGGATCGCATCTGCTGCGTGGGCGGGCTGGCGGGCAGCAACCAGTTCGACACGATCGTGATCGTGGACGTGGAGAAGGAATTTTCGACGCTGCTCACCGGCCACGCGGATCTGCTGCCGCCGGACGTGAAGCCCGAGGTGCTGGAGCGGGTGATCGCCGTCGCCACGGAACTGGCGGTCGAGGGCCGCGAGGGCCGGCCCGTCGGCTGCCTTTTTGTCGTCGGCGACAACGAGAAGCTCGCGACGCTGACCAAGCCGCTCGTGCTCAATCCGTTTTACGGCTACAAGGAAGAGGATCGGAACATCCTGAATCCCTTCATGGATGAGACCATCAAGGAATTTTCGTCCATTGACGGGGCGTTCGTCATCCGGGGCGACGGGGTGGTGGAGGCGGCCGGCTCGCTCATCCAGGCCTCGGACTACAAT
>DAORVZ010000594.1:0-1244 GCA_035434005.1 Lacunisphaera sp. | reverse complement strand
CCAGCCATACACGGCCGGGAAAACAAAAGCGCGCCGGTAGGGGCGCGCCAGAGGTGGGCAAGCTTTGAGGCTGCTCAGGGGCGGAGCTTTGCCGCGAGGTCCTCGAGCGGGTAGGTGATGATCTCGGCCAGCGTGGGATGATACCACGGGGCGCGGAGCATGTCGTGGACGGTGGCGCGCATGACCAATGGGGTCGAGAATGCGTGGATGAGTTCGCCGGCGTCCTTGCCGACGATCTCCGCCCCGAGGATGCAGCCACGCCTAGGCTCGGCAATGACCTTCACGTAACCGTAGTTGGCCTCCATCAGGATGGACTTGCCGTGGTCGTTGAAGGGATAGGAGGCCGTCAGGTAGCTTACGCCTGCCGCGTCGAGGTCGCGCTCCAGCCGACCGATGGTGGCGAGCTGCGGGTCGGTGAAGACGACATTGAGCAGGAGGGAGAAATCGACGGGCTTGAGCTTATTTCCACCGGCGGCGTGCCGGGCGGCGAGTTCACCCTGGGCGATGGCGATGTGCACGATCTCGTGCGGGCCGGAGCAGTCGCCGGCGGCGTAGATGTGCGGCGCGCTGGTCTGCTGCCAGCGGTTGATGATGACTTGCCCATTGGACCTGGTCTTCACCCCGGCGGCCACGAGGTTGAGTCCCGTGGTGTTGGGCTCGCGCCCGAGCGCGTTGAAGAGGTGCGCGGCGCGACGGGTGACGAGCTTGCCGTTGTGCTGGAATTTCACCTTGGCGCGACCGACGCGGTCGGTGGAAACCGCGGCAAGCCTAGTGTCGGTGAAGAGCTCGATGCCTTCGTCGCGGAAGGCCTGTTGCACGACGCAGGAGGCGGCGTCCGAGTGGTCGCGCAGGATGTTGGGGCTGCGCTGCACGAGGGTGACCTTGCTGCCCATGCGGCGGAGGTATTGGGCCAGTTCGCAGGCGACGATGCCGCCGCCGAGCACGATCACACTCTTGGGCAGAAAATCCAGGTTGAGCACGTCGTCACTGGTCCAGGATTTGGCCTCCTTCAGGCCGGGCACGGGCGGGGTGCTGGCCTTGGAGCCGGTGCCGATGAGGAAATGCCGGCCCCGGAGCCTGCGGCCGTCGGACAGCTCCACGGAGTGCGGATCGAGGAAGCGGGCCTGCGTGCGATACAGGTCGAAGGGGCCGCCCTCCAGGGCATCCACCCGGTAGCGGGCGAAGTCGGCGATTATGCGTTTCTTCCGGGCCTGCACCGCCGCCATGTCGGCGCGAGCGCCGGT
>DAORVZ010000593.1:0-1253 GCA_035434005.1 Lacunisphaera sp. | reverse complement strand
GCCGCTCTTCCAGCCGCCTTCGCGGTGCATGATGAGCGTCCAGTGCGTGGCGCGGCGCAGACTGGAAAGGATATGGAAGAGGGCCCACTCGGCGACGATGCGGCTGATGGAGCCGCCCCAGTTGGAGACGAGCAGGCCGGCGGCGAGGTGCTCGCGGGTGATGAGTTTCTTGACCGAGCCGGCGAGGTAGCAGACATAGCGGAGATTCGGCGGCAGCTGATCCGGCAGGGGCGGGGTTTTCCAGCAGGTGAGCAGCACCTCGGGGTTGGCGGTGGCAAGCTGGCGGTGAAATTCGGCGACGGTGAGGTCGGAAGGATCGACCTGGGCAAAGCGACCGGTCAGGCCGCGCACGCGGCTCCACAGCGGTTCGGGCAGGAACTCGGCGATTTCTTGCGGGGAGAGGACGGCCAAGAGTGAGGTGGGACGCGGCATCGAAAGTGAGGGTGAGAGTGAAAGTGGAACAGCTCAGCTGCTGGGCGGATAACACTCAAGGAGTGTGGTGGTCGGTGCTGGTTGATAATAGACAGGCCCGAGAGCGGCGGGGCAGAAAAACTTGTCGTAGCGTTGCAGATGATGGGTCTCGCCACCGGCGGTGACGGCACAAGCGCCCTCCGTGATGATGACGATGTGGGCGGAATCCTCGGTCTTGGTCACGGGGCCGCGCAGCTGGGACTGGCGCACCGCGAAGCACGGCGTGCGCTCCGGGCCAATGAGGTTGTCCTGGTAGGAATCCGGCCCGAGCGCGCGACGGCGGCGGGGCGGGCAGGCGGCTTCGACCGCGAGGCGGCTGGCGGGCCAGGCGCTGTAATCGAACACATCGAGGCAGAATTCCAGGCCTCGACCCATAAAGCGGGCGGACTCTGGCAGCACGTAGCCACCGCGTTCGAACTCGAAGCGCACGACGAGGTCGCTCGGCTCCTGCACCTCGACGAGGAGCAGGCCCTCGCCGAGTGCGTGCGGCACACCGCCGGGGACGAGCCAGGTGTCGCCGGGTTTGACCGGGATCTTGTCGAAGCAAGCCTCGAGGCCGGCGATGTCCTGGGTCTCGATCATGCGGCGGAGGGCATCGCGCGACGGTGGGCGCTGGAAACCCAGGTAGATATACGGCGCCGCGACCTCGGGCCGCGTGGCGAGGATGTGGTAGGCTTCGGTCTTGCCGCTTGGTGCGTTGAGGAAGCGCCGCGCGAAGTCCGCCGTGGGGTGCGCCTGGAAATGCAGGCGGATGGACGGGTCGAGGAGCTTGACGAGCAGCT
>DAORVZ010000592.1:0-1255 GCA_035434005.1 Lacunisphaera sp. | reverse complement strand
AAACGAGGGCGGCGGCCGGAGCGGCGCGGTTCTTTTGCGCGATGCTCCAGCCGGCGCGGTCGAGGGCGGCCTGCGCGGCGGCGGCCTCGGCCTCGGCGGCGGCGATGACGTCGGTCCGGCTGCCGAGCTGCGCGGTATCCAGCTGCGCGGCGATCTCCGCCACCTGCTTGGTGGCGGCCTCGTGATTCAGGCGGACACGATCGAAGTCGCCGTCGGCGAGCACCGTCGTCTGGTGGAGCCTGGTGGCGCGCTGGAGTTCCAAGGCGGCGAGTTCGGCGGCGGCGCGGGCCTGGGCGAGGCGGGCGGCGAGGGCCGCGAGCTCGGATGGGCGCAACCCCTTGCGCAGGTCGGCAAGGCGCGATTGGGCGGAACGCACCCGCTCAGCCGCCTCCCGCATGGTCGAGACCTCGGCACTCTGCTCGAGGGCGAAGAGCGGGGCACCGGCCTCGATCCGGGCGCCACGGGTGACGGCGAGGTGTTCCAGTTGACCGGCGAGCGGCGCGGCGACGTAGACGAACTCGCCTTCCAGGTAACCCTGGTAGGCGGACGCTTCGCGGCGGGCGCAGCCCGCGAAGAGCAGAGCGGCGAGCGCGACGAGCGCGGTTTTAGCGGGGGAATAGTTTTTCATGTTCTTGGCGACCGGCGGGGGTGAGCAGGCCGGCAAAAAGGAGTTCGATGGCGCGGGGCAGGATCTCACGCGGAGTGAGGTCCAGCCGGTCCATGATGGCGGGGGTGAGCAGCCCGTGCATGGCCTGCAGGAAAAACGTGACGGCGAAATCCTGGCGCAGGTCGGTGCGGACGAAGCCGGCCAGCTGGCCTTCCTCGATAAAGCGGCCGAAGACGTAGGGGATGTTCTCCTCCCGCATCTTGGCCACCTGCTGGTAAACATCGGGGGCGAAACGCTGGAGATCGCGCAGGAGGCGCGGGTTCATGCTGGTCAGCCGCTCCGCCATGCCCTCGGCAAAGCCGCGGAGCTTCTCGGCGAAGTTGAGCTGCCGGTTGGCGATCAACGCGTCGGCGGAGGCGCGAACCTCGCGGCTGAGGTCGGCGATCACAGCGCGGACGAGGGCCTCCTTGCTGGGGAAATGCACGTAGAGGGTCTTCTTGCTCATGCCCAGTTCGGTGGCGAGTTCGTCCATGGTGCACTGGCAGTAGCCGTGCGCGAAGAAATGCGTGCGCGCCTGGCTCACGATTCGGGTGAGCGTCGGAGTGGCGGCGACAGGGGAGATGGCTCTGGGCTTAGGGATAAATCTGA
>DAORVZ010000591.1:0-1343 GCA_035434005.1 Lacunisphaera sp. | reverse complement strand
CGATAAAGGTGCGCGATCCGGCGGAGGGCGGCGGCGTCCCGCGGCGTAAACTGGTTCCAGACGCCCCAGATGTTTTCCCAGGAGTTGTAGCCGGAGCCGTTGAAGAAGATGTAGTGAAAATCATTGGTGCGATCCCGGCCCCAGCGGTTCTCGGTGTTCGACATGTGCCGCGGCTCAAGCCACTTCAGCTTGCTGACCGGCAGCACGATCTGGTCGGGCAGCAGCTTGCCCCAGCTCTGCAGGTTCCAGGCCAGCGCCTCGTCGGAGAGCGGCACGGCCTCGGGTTCAAGGACGAGGGGATGGCGCTGCTTTTCCGCCGCGTCAAAAAACGTGCGAGGCACCCCGCTGTAGGTGTCGCCGTTGATCCCGTCGGCGCCGATGGCCTTGGCGAGGTGCGCGATGGCGTCCCAGTCGGATTGGCCCTGGGGCCGGGTGCCGCTGTCCCACGGCTTCGTCGGGATGAACACTTTCACGCCACGGCGGTGGAAGTCGGCGACTACGCGCTTGAGACCGGCCAGGCCACCCGGCAGGTCGGCGGCCAGGTCGAACTGGTTGCGGTCGTCGATGCCGATGTTGGGGTAGACATACCAGATCAGCACGCTGTCGATGCCGCCGTAGCGCCGCTCCAGGTCGTCGAGGTAACGGTTCACCGTGTAGCGCCGCTTAACCGGGTCGTAGAAATAGCGGTCCTCGACCATCATCTGGGCGTGGACGAAGTTCCGCTGCGTCCACCGGAACTCAGGGCGCTCGTAGTTCGCGCCGCTGTAGCCCATGCGGATGAGGTGTTCGTCACGCCATTCCCGGAAATCCCGCCGCCAGGCCTCGGCCGCGGCATTCACGTCCTGCTTCCACTGGCCGATCGTCTGGAAGGGCCAGCCAGGCATGCCCACGGGCAATGGGAGGTGCGGGCCATTGCGGGCATGCGACAACTGGAACTCGGCGATACGAGTGGAGGGCGCGCGCGAGGGTTTGCTCATGTGAGGAGTGGGGGAACGCCGGTCAGGATGGCCGGTTTTGGCAGGAAGGCATGACTAAAGTGGCGGGCTCTGGGGCCGGCGGCGAGGCAATGCTGTGCAAACGTTTGCTCAATCCGGCTGGTCATGTCTATTCAATTCGTGCCTTGCTTGCGGTGGGGGATGGACGCAGGTTGTCGCTCCGCCGTTAAGGCCGTCGCGAAAAATCACCCCATGAAGAAGCCCGCCAGCCTGATCGATGTCGCCCGTCGCGCCAAGGTGAACATCTCGACCGTCTCGCGCACCATCAACCAGACCGGGAAGATCGGCCCCGAGACCCAGGCCCGCGTGCTAAAGGCCATGCGCGATCTGGGCTACAAGCCCAATCGT
>DAORVZ010000590.1:0-1347 GCA_035434005.1 Lacunisphaera sp. | reverse complement strand
CGGATGCGTTGCGGGAAATTCGGCCGGACTGGACGCTGGACCCGGCTCCGCTGGCGGACGGGGGCGAGGGGTTCGCGTCGATACTCACGCAGGCGGCCGGGGGGCGCGAAGTGTCCAGTGTGGCTACGGGGCCGCGAGGGGAACGCCTTCAGGCCGGATTCGGTATTGTGCCGGTGGCGGCCATACCGGCCGGGGCGCGAGCCCAACTGCAATTGTCCACTGAGCCGACCCCCGGGGCGACGGTCGCGATCATCGAAATGGCAGCCATCAGCGGACTCGCCCTGCTGCCGCAGGACCAGCGTGATCCGTGGCAGGCGACGACGCTCGGCACCGGTGAACTCATGCACGCGGCCGCCGACTCAGGAGCGGTGGCGATCCTGCTGGGCGTCGGTGGCAGCGCCACCAACGATCTCGGGCTCGGGGCGTTGGCGGCGTTGGGCTTGGAATTCATCGATGCCGCCGGCCAGCCGGCCCACCCGCCAATTCCGGCCGAGTGGCCGCAGATTGTCCGGGTATCCGGCCGTTTGTTCGCGGGGCTGCCGCCGGTTTATATTGCCTGTGATGTTACCAATCCGTTGCTCGGTTCGCGCGGAGCCGCCGCAGTTTATGGGCCGCAAAAGGGCCTGCGTCAGGCCGATTATGCCCGGCTCGAAAGCGAGAGTGCGCGGCTGGCTGATCTGCTTTGCCAGCATTGCGGAAAGTCAGCGGCGCTGAAGGACGTGCCGGGTGCCGGGGCTGCGGGAGGCATTGCGTTCGGTCTGATGACCGCGGCCGGCGCGAAACTCCTGCCGGGCTTCGACCTCGTGTCGGCGTGGCTGGATTTGGAGACGAAGCTCGCGGCCGCCGACATCGTCATCACGGGCGAGGGACGTTTCGACGATAGTTCGCTCGAGGGCAAGGGCCCCGGCGCGGTGGCGGCGCGCGCGCTGGCGCTGGGCAAGGTCGTGCATGTGTTCGCCGGAAAAGTGTCTGCGGCGGCGCGGCCGGGTCTGGCCTTGCACGCCATCACGCCCGCCGGGGTCCCGCTCGCGCAGGCGCTGCGGGAGGCGTCGCAGAATCTCACCGCCTCGGCGCGGAGTGTTTTTGCACGCTGAGACTGCGAGGCGGCGCGAGGACTATTGAGCCTTGCGAAATAGACTGACCTTACGAAACGGGAGGTAGGGCGGAGCGGCCCGCTCCGCCGCGAGGGTGTTATCACGTTCCCGGCGCACCGGGCCGGTGCGCTCTACCCGTCGGTCTGATGCGCGAGTCTCATACCACCGCCACCTAGCTTTAGCTGTCATTGCGAGGTAAGCGTAGCGACGAAGCAATCCAGCTGGATCGCCACGGCGCGCTTCGCGCACCTCG
>DAORVZ010000589.1:0-1364 GCA_035434005.1 Lacunisphaera sp. | reverse complement strand
CGGCCATGTGCCCGCCATCGTTTATGCGTGGGAGCCAGGATCGAAGGGTGGCCAAGCCATCGCGGAGGCGCTCTTCGGCGTCATCAACCCGGGCGGCCGCCTCCCGATGAGCTTCCCGCGCCACGCCGGACACATCCCCGTGGCCTATAACCTCAAGCCGCCGCTCTATTATCGTAAATATACCCTCGGCCCGACCGGCCCGCTTTTCTCCTTCGGCCACGGCTTGAGCTACACGACCTTCCGCTACTCCAACCTCCAGGCCCCCACCCGGATCGCGCCCGGCGCCGACCTCACCTTCTCGGTGGACGTCACCAACACCGGCACCCGTGAGGGCGATGAGATCGTGCTGGCCTACGTCAACGATGTCGTCGCCAGCGTCACCGTGCCCGTGCGCGAACTGCAGGCCTATCAGCGCCTCACGCTCGCGCCCGGCGAGACGCGGACCGTCGCACTGGTCATTCCGCCCGACCAACTCGCGCTCTACAACCGCCAGATGCAGCGCGTGGTGGAGCCCGGCGATTTCGACCTTTTTGTCGGCCCGCTCACCGCACGCTTCACCATCCTGCCTTGAACCGATCGTCGCCTCCCGCCTGTCATACCAGTTACACATTACTTCCGGACCGTAGGGTCGGCGCTTGCGCCGCACCTTTTCCCGCAAGGCATGCCGCAAGCGGCAGTCCTGCAAAATCCGAAACCGAGCAGTATCTGGTATAACCCACCACCCGCGCATTTATCCCATGACCCCCACCACCCATTTTGACGCCATCGTCGTCGGCTCCGGCATCAGTGGCGGCTGGGCCGCCAAGGAACTGACCGAAAAGGGCCTCAAGGTTCTGCTGCTGGAGCGCGGGCGGAACATCGAACACATCAAGGATTACGTGAACGCCCTCCGCCCACCCTGGGAGGTGCCGCACCGCGGGCGCACCCCGGGCTCGCTGAAAGCCAGGCATTCGGTCAAAATTCACGAACGCATATTCACAGAATCAAATAGCGACTGGTGGGCCAGCGATGCCGAAAACCCCTACGTCGAGCAAAAACCCTTCCATTGGCTCCGCGGCTACCAGGTCGGCGGCCGCTCGCTCATGTGGGGCCGCCTGAGCCTGCGCTTGAGCGACCTGGACTTCGAGGCCAACGCCCGGGAGGGTATCGCCGTCGATTGGCCCATCCGCTACGCCGAACTTGCGCCTTGGTATGACCACGTCGAGCGCTTCGCCGGGATCAGCGGTTCCAAGGAAGGCCTCCCGCACCTTCCGGACGGCCAGTTCCAGCCGCCGATGGAGCTGAACGTCGTCGAGAAACACGCCGCCGTCCGCATCAAGGACGCCTTCAACGACACCCGCCGGCTCATCATCGGCCGCACCGCC
>DAORVZ010000588.1:0-1370 GCA_035434005.1 Lacunisphaera sp. | reverse complement strand
CTTCATCCCGCTGCAAGCCTCGCTCACCCACGACGGCGTGGTGAATTACCAGAAATTGTTCCTCGTGCCGTCGGGCCTGGCGCTTGCGGCCGCGGTGCTGCTGCTGGTGGCGTTCCGTCCGCCGGCGTCGCTGGATGTCGCGGAGAGCGCGGCCCGGACGGGGGAATAGGGGGCCTCCGCAAACCATCTCCTGGCGTAGTGGCGCTTTGCAGGCGCCGTTCCTGCCCCTCGGCGGTCATGGACCGCCGCTACAGATTTTGGCCGCAAAGGCATGTTTTCGGACAGCCTCCAGTCTCCCGGGTGGCGGCGGCCCGGTCGGGTCGTGATCGGTGAACATGCGCGAGCAAATGCCTCCCCCCCCAAAAATGCGTGGATTGTTTTCTGCATGGTTCGCAGGCAGACTATCAATCTGATTGAAGGCTGCCGAATCACTCCGTCGCGCATTTCCAGCCGGTCGGTGCCGGCGTGGCCACACCACCCCTTATGACCTCAACCTTCCGCCTGTTCACCACCTGCTTTCTGCTCGCGCTCGCCTCGACCTTGGGCGCGGGCCCCCAACTCGGGCTCCAGTCATGGACTTGCCGCAACATGAAGTTCGACCAGGTGGTCGACTTCGCCGCGCTCCACGGCATCAGGCAGTTGCAACTCATGCCCGGGCACCTGGACCCGGCCGCCCCGAAGGAGGAGAACCTGCGCAAGAAGGCGCAGCTCACGGAACGGGGGATCACCGCCTACACCTTTGGCGTGGTGAAACCGGGGACGGACAAGGAGGCAAACCGCCGGCTTTTCGAATTTGCGCGGCTCATGGGCATGAGCCTCATCATCGTCGAGCCGCCGGACTCCGCCGCATGGGACAACCTCGAGCAACTGGTGAAGGAATACGACATTCGGCTCGCCATCCACAACCACGGCACCGGCACGGTCTATGGCGACCCTGCCACGGTGAAGAAGATCCTCGCCGAGCGGGATCATCGCATCGGCGTGTGCCTCGATGTCGGCTGGGTGACCGCGGCGGGCTTCGATGCCGCCAAGGTGTTCCGCGACTATGGCGACCGCGTTTTCGACCTTCACTACAAGGACAAACACGTCGAAACGGCCGCGGACGGCAAGCGCGTGCCCGTCGATACGGAGATCGGCAAGGGTGATACCAACTACGAGGGCCTCTTCGCCGCCATCAAGGAGACCGGCTGGAGCGGGGTCATGGCCATCGAGACGGACAGCAAGGCCTTCGCCGAGGATCCCAACCGGCTGGTCCGCGAGGCGGCGGCGCACTTCGCCGCCCACCGTCCGTAACTTTCAGGACCGGATCAACGCGACGTTTCGCTTCTCAACCCAGCTCACCATCATGCAACGCGGAACATTCCTGACCC
>DAORVZ010000587.1:0-1377 GCA_035434005.1 Lacunisphaera sp. | reverse complement strand
CGCCGAGGGCGGGCCACCACATCCAGTGCAGCGGCAGCTTGGCGAACAGATCCTCACAGGCATACACCAGCGCGGTCAGCGCGCCGGAACCGAGCCCCACCAGGATGCCAATCGCCAGTGCGAAGCCCAGCATTGCCGGCGACAGCACCTCGTGCGGGAGCACGGCGAAGATCGGCCCCGCCCCCAGCAGCGGCACCCGCAGGATGGACGCCACCATGGCGGCGACCGCGACGGGGATGAAGCTGCGGGGTTTCCATTCGAAGAGCAGCAGTTCCACGGCGAGCAGCACGGCGGCGATCGGGGTGGCGAAAACCGCGGCCATGCCGGCCGCCGCGCCCGCGACGAGCAGGGTCTTGCGCTCGGCCGCCGACAGGTGGAACAGTTGTGCGAAGAGCGAACCGAGCGCCCCGCCGGTCATGATAATCGGGCCCTCCGCGCCAAAGGGGCCGCCGGTCCCGATTGAGATGGCCGAGGACACCGGCTTGAGGAACGCGACCTTCGGGTCAATCAGGCTGCGGCCGAGCAGGATGGCCTCCAGCGCCTCGGGGATGCCGTGGCCGCGGATTTTCTCGGAGCCGTAGCGGGCCATCAGTCCGATAAGCAGCGAACCCGCGGCCGGCACCAGCACCACCCACCAGCCGAGGTGGTGCAACTCGGGCGTGACGGGCGCGGCCGACCACCGCAGGAAGAACGCGGCGTTGGTGATCACGGCGATGAGCCAGAGCAGTGCCTTGGCCACCACGGCGCCTAAGACCCCGATGGGCACGGCGAACGCGCAGAGCAACAGCACCCGGCGGTCGGTGCTGAAATCAGCGAGGACGTCAGGCTGATGGCCGGTGACGGGGAGGGCGGTAGTGGCTTGGGTGGTGTCCATGGTGGCTGGGCAAACTGCCAAACAATATCGCAGCACGATATAAAGCAATAGGATTGTCTCCCCGTCGGCCGGGGGCCTTGCTGATTGGATCTTTCCCATGGCCGCCACCCGTCCCCGTCTCGCCAAATCCCATTACGAGCTGCTCGCCGCGCTGCGGCACGCGCTGCGCCGCTTCCAGCGGTTCAGCAGCGACGCGGCGCTGGCCGCGGGCCTAACCCCGCAGCAGCACCAGGCGCTCCTGGTCATCAAGGGCTTTCCGGGGCGGGACTTTGTGTCGGTGGGCGAGCTGGCGGAACAGCTCCACTTGCGGCATCACAGTGCCGTTGGCTTGGTGAACCGCCTCGTGCAGCGCCAGGTCGCGCGGCGAACCCCGTCGGTGACTGACCGGCGGCAGCAGGAGGTCCGCCTGACGGCGGCGGGCGAAAAACTGCTCGGCCAGCTCTCCACCGCGCACCTGCGCGAGTTGCGCGCGCTCCGCCCCGAACTGCGCCGGCTGCTGGAAT
>DAORVZ010000586.1:0-1385 GCA_035434005.1 Lacunisphaera sp. | reverse complement strand
GGAGTCGGTCCATACGGCCCGGGCAAAGGAACTGGTCGAGATCGTGTCGCCATTCCCGCCCAGCGGATCCGCCGAGGAATAGGCATAGAGCTGCATCGTGCCGAAGGCCGAGGTCGCCTCGGCCTGACCATAGGCGGACGACACGCTGGCCGTGCCCAAGACGCTTGACGGGCCATAATCCTGATCCGTCAAGGTGGCCACCGCCGGCACAAAGGTGGTCGTCTCCAGCGTAAGCGTGACTTGGGCGATCATCGGGCTGGCACCGCCCAGCATCAGGCCAAGGCTCAGCATGAGGCTGGCACGCCGGTTCGGTTGCATCATGGGTTGCATGGGTCTCCGCGGAAAATAGCTCTTGAATGGATTTATTGGCCGCCACCCGGAAAATTACAAATTTTCTTTCTCCGCCTCCACGCCGCCAGCCCCAGCGCCGCCAACCCCGCCAGCATCGCATAGGTCGCCGGCTCGGGGATGGCGGTGGCCGTGACCGCGAATGCCGCATCGGTGCCGCCGACGTTCATGGTGTAATTCACGCCGCTCCCCGACGAGGAGTAGTATGAACCATCCGTATACGCATTGCTGATGGTGATGCCCACCTGTTGCGATGTGCTGGTGTAAACCCAGTAGTAAGTATTCGGGGCAAGAACCACGCCTCCGCCGAAGGAATAAGAACCGGTGGCGTAAGTGCTGCTGGTCGCCAGCAGCCCGGTGCCTGAAGTGATGGCACTGGGCATGCCGAGGTATTCCTGGTCGAACAGGTAGAGAGCACCGGCGCCCATCGGCACATTGCTGTTGTTCAGCCACGTAAAGCCCGTCATCAGGTCGGCGGTGGCGTCGTTGGGCGTGAGGAACGACTGACCCGTGAACAACACCGTGCTGAAGCCGATCGCGTTGTTGTTTTGCACGAGGGTCTGGGCGGAGACGGACCCCGCAGATAGGGCGAGGAAAGCCGACACAATGCCGGCGAAGGGTTTCAGGCAGGATTTCATGGTTCGGTGGATCAGTGGTGGACTAAAAAATCAGGCCGCCCGGCGCGTTTGTCGCCGCCACGCTGCCAGCCCCAGCGCCATCAACCCCGCTAACACCGCATAGGTCGACGGTTCGGGCACGGCGGCGAGCGAAAGAGAAAATGCCCGGAAGTTGCCGTCCGTGTGCATGCCGTAGCCGACGATCTGGCCGCTGTCATTGATGCCATAGGCGTAGCGCAGCGAGGTGAAGCCGGCCCCACCCATGTAACCGGCAGCGAGTGTGTTCAGGTCATACATCGTGCCCGTATCGTAGAAAAAGGCGCGGTCGTTTTCACCGGCATCACGCGCTCCGCCCACCACCTGGCCGGCCTCGTTGATCCCGAAGGCCTGGCTGCGCGTCCCGCCGAAAGTGCCCAGATC
>DAORVZ010000585.1:0-1395 GCA_035434005.1 Lacunisphaera sp. | reverse complement strand
TCTGGGCCTATTACGAGGCGCTCGACCGCGGCGAGGCACCCGTCAGCCGCGGGCTCGAGCTCACGCCGGAGGATGCACGACGCCGCGATCTCATCATGCGCCTGATGTGCGACCTGAAGCTCGATTACACCGCGCTCTCCCGCGAACTCGGCCTCGACTTCGCCGCCACCTATGCCCCCGAGCTGGCCCGGCTGCAACCGCTTGCCGCCGATGGCCTCGTCGAGCTCAAGCCCACCGGCCTGCGCGTGACCGAGGCCGGCCGGCTTTTTCTGCGCAACATCGCCGTGTGCTTCGACGCCCATTTCACCGCCCAGTCGCGGCAACACGCCCGCGCCGTCTGACCAACCCGCCGCCCCCTGTCATGTCCGCCCCTGCCGCCAACCTCCCCGTCGCCGTGCTCGGCGGTGGCATCACCGGACTGACGGCCGCATGGCATCTGCAAAAAGCCGGCGTGCCCGTCGTGGTGCTGGAAGCGGCGGCCGAGCCGGGCGGCGTGATTGGCTCGACGCGCGAGGCGGGCTGGCTGCACGAGTCCGGTCCGAATTCCCTGCTCGAAGGCTCGCCCGAGGTGGCGGAGCTGATTGACGCCCTAGGCCTCGGCCCGCGCCGGCTCTACGCGGCGGAGGCGGCGAAGAATCGCTACGTTGTCCGCGCCGGCCGCCTGGTCGCCATGCCCTCGTCGCCCGCAGCCTTCCTGCGGACCGGCTTGTTCTCGTTCGGCGCAAAACTGCGCTTGCTTGGCGAACCCTGGCGCGCGCGCGCGGCTGCGGACGCCGAGGAGAGCGTCGCCGACTTTGTCGTGCGGCGGCTCGGGCGCGAATTTCTCGACTACGCCGTGAACCCGTTTGTCGGCGGGGTTTACGCTGGGGACCCGCGGCGATTGTCGGTGCGGTATGGGTTCCCAAAGCTGCACGCCCTGGAGCAGACCCATGGCTCCCTGCTGCGCGGAGCGCTCAAGCGGCGCAATGCCAGCGGCGGGCCCGCCGGCCGGATCATGTCGTTCCCCGACGGTCTCGCCGAATTGCCGCGCGCCCTGGCGGCTGCGCTCGGCGCGGCGGTGCGACCCGCGCACCGCGTGATCTATGTGCGCCGGCAGGACGGCGCCTGGAAAGTTGTCACGGCCGGCCCAGCTGGCATCAGCGCCGGCTATTTTTCCGCCGTGATGTGCGCCTTGCCCGCCGATGCACTCGCGGGCGTGCAGTTTGAGGACATCCCCGGCGCCGGGCGGCTCGCCGAGCTGCGGGAGATCGAGCACCCGCCGGTGGTGTCAGTGCTGGCGGGCTACCGGCGGGAGGACGTGGCCCATCCGCTCGACGGCTTCGGCCTGTTGATGCCGGAAGTGGAACGCCGCCGCGTCCTCGGCGTGCTCTTTTCCAGCACACTTTTCCCGGGGCG
>DAORVZ010000584.1:0-1424 GCA_035434005.1 Lacunisphaera sp. | reverse complement strand
AAAGCATCGAGCACGGATTCGTCGAATTCGCGGTTGCCCGAGGATTTGGAGATTCGGGGATTCAGGATAGCCCCGCTGGCGGTGATGTCGAAGGTCACCTTGGCTTCCAACTGGTCGCTGACACCGTTGGGCGGCTCGTGGGCGCGCTTCAGTTCCTGGATGAGGAACGAGATATAGGTGCTCAGTTGGTCCTGCTCCTCGCGGGTCATCGCCTTGCCTCCGCTGCCGCGCGTGCTGGCCGTGGAGCCACCCTTCACCCCGCCGAGCACGCCTTGGGTGTCGATCTTCGGCACCTTGGCGTTGCGCCGCACCGTGCTTGCGGCGGATTGCTTGGGGGTCGGATGCTTTTTGAGGTAATCTTGGTAGGAAACTTTGGCGCTCTTGTTCATCTGCTTGGCGATGCTGGTGTCCGGCTTGGGCTTCACCGGCATGGGCTTGGGCGGAGCTGGCTCTGGCGCACTGACGCTTTCCTGCATCACGGGCTCGGATTTTTCCTGCGGCAGTTCCACTTTAAGCACGGTCACCTTCATCGCCGTGTTGCCTGCGGCCGGGGCTTCCCGCGCGTTCATGTCCGCACCGGGGCCGGCCACGAGTTCAAAAATGACCGGGGGCAATTTGTCGGATCTCGCCACGTAAATCGTAGTGACGAAGATCAGCGCCGCCACGAAGCCGTGCAGTATCAGCGACGTGAGAATGGCACTGGAGGAATTCGGCCTCATGGTGCCATCGTTACTTCGTTTCGGTATCGAGGGAGATGCGCGTGAGGTTGCGCTTCATGAGCTCATCCATGACCTTGACGATCTGTTGATACTGGAGCGTCATGTCGCCCCGGAGGCGTATGACTGGAGGCTTCGGCCGGGCGGCGTATTCATCGAGGGTCTTGCCCAATTCCAAAAAACTCACGCGTTTGCTGCCGACATAGATAGCGGCGTTCTGATCAATGGAGATGCTCTGGAAGTCATCCTTGGGTGGCTGCTGGGCCTTCTTGCTCTCGCCAGGCAGGTTCAGCGGGATGGTCTGCTCCTGTTGGATGAGCGGGGTCGTGATCATGAAGATGATCAGCAGGGTGAACCCGAGGTCCACCATGTTGGTCACGTTGAGCTCAGCGACCGGGTGAAGCGAGCGTTGGCGACGGAATATCTTGGCCATGGGGCGTCCTTATTTGGCCTCGAGCTCGATGCGGTCGGCGAGCGTGCTCGCGTAGTTCTCGAGCTCCGTGATCATGGTCTTCACGTTTCCGAGCAGGATGTTGTAGCCAAAGACGGAGGGGATCGCGACTACGAGGCCGGCGATGGTGGTCAGCAGCGCGGCCGAGACGCCGGGCGCGAGGGTGGCCAGCGTGGCGGAGCCCTGCTCAGCGATGGCGCCGAAGGCCTCCATGATGCCCCACACCGTGCCGAAGAGGCCCATGAACGGCGCGCCGG
>DAORVZ010000583.1:0-1438 GCA_035434005.1 Lacunisphaera sp. | reverse complement strand
TCCCGGCGCGAGCAAGCTGAGGGCGGCCACGATGAGGACGCCCGGCGTCCAGTCGTTAGGGCTGGTGCGGCGGCGGGGAGCAGGGAGGGGTGCGTGGATCATTTGGCGGTTTGCGGGGTGAGGAGCAGGAACCAACCGGAGCGCGGCGCGGTCGCCTTGGTTATCGCGGTGTCGAACGTGCCGAGATTCTCGTGGGCGAAAATATCCCGGGCGGTCCATTTTCCCGCCAGTTGCCCGTCGCTTGCCTGGAAGGTGATCGGTTTGGTCGCGGTGGCATCACGGTTGAGGAGCAGCACGGCGAGGCGGCCGTCGCGGAGCCGCTTGAGCCAGACCTCCGTGCCATTCGTCTGTCGGATCCGGCGTCCCTGCTCGGTCGGGTCCTGGTCGATGGCGATGGCCTCGCGGTTGAGCAGGATGGTTTTTTCCTCCGGCGTCATGTCCCGCGGGTCGTTACCCAGCATGAGCGGGGCGGACATGATGCACCAGAGGGCGAAATGCGCCTTCTGCTCCTCCTGGGTGAGGCCGTGCCGGCCGACCACCAGCATGTCCGGGTCGTTCCAGAAACCCGGGCCGGCCGCGGCGGCGGAGCGGTTGTTCTCGTCGGCGATCGTCATTACGCTGAGGAACCGGTTGTCGGGGCCGTGCGACTTTCCGTCGTCGAAGCGGCCGCCACCGGTGTTGCGGTCCCGGATATCGTAGGTCGTGCGCGCCATCTGGCAGACGCCGGGATACCAGTCGCGATAGACATAGGCGCTGATGCTGAAGACCATGTCACGGCCGCAATGGGTCAGCAGGTTGCTCCACTTGGCATAGACAGACTGCACCTGTTCCTCGGTCCAGCCGGGCTGGAACTTGCACTTGTCGACCTTGACGAAGTCGAGGCCCCATTCGACAAACTGCTTCACGTGCACCTCTTCGCGCCCGAAGCCGCCCACCGCGTCGCCGCCGCAATCGTGCGTGCCGGGCGTGGTGTGCACGCCGAACCTCAGGCCTTTCGAGTGCGCGTAGTCGGCCAGGGCCTTCATGCCGCCGGGGAACTTGATGGGATGGGCCAGCAACTCGCCGTTGGGCCCGAGCTTCGTGTCGCGCCAGCCGCCGTCGACGACCACATAGTTGTAGCCGGCATCGCGCAGGCCGGATGAGACCATGGCGTCGATGGTTTCGCGCACGACGGTCTCGTTGATGTTTTTCTTGTTATACCAGTTCCAGCTGTTCCAGCCCATCGGCGGAGTGGGGGCGAGTTTGGCCGGCGGCTGGGCTTGAATCGAGGGCACCAGGGCAAAAGCGAGGGCCGCGGTGAGGAGGAGGGATTTCATGATGGGGGTGGATGGGTTTTTTCGGGAGCAATGAGTCGTGGGTGTGTCGGGTGAATTTTACTTTGCGCCAGTGGCGGCGATGGCTTCGGCGACGGTTTTTTGTCCGATGAGATGCCGGTCGT
>DAORVZ010000582.1:0-1443 GCA_035434005.1 Lacunisphaera sp. | reverse complement strand
GCAAGGCTGCGCGCAAACTCGATCAGGAAGCCAAATCGGCGAACAAGGAGGCCCAAGCCAAATGAGCAAGAATACCAGCATCGTTTTGGCTGCACTTTCGACGCATTTTCCCGCGGGCGAACTTTTCATCACGACAAACGCCAAGGCTAAGCTCACCGAAAATGACACCTACCCCGCTATTGCCCGGCACCTTCGGTGCGACTGGAGCAATCTCTGCCGGCATGATCGGCTGGTCAATGAGGAGGCCCTCGCAAACGGCGAGCGCCTGAGTTCGGTCCACCGCAGCGAGGCCGGCGAGGAGTTCTGGATCATGACCGAGTGGGATCGGAGCTCTACGACGATCCTCATGCCCAGCGACTATTGACCGGTCGACACCACCCCACCCCCACGGATTGCGCCAGCCTACCACCTGGCCTTTCCGGCCCGGGATTCAGCATCCTCGTCGGTGTCACTTCCCTTCCCCACCCGCACGACGAACTAATCGTTTCCCGTATTATCCCTTCTCCGCCGGGGCTGCGGAGGGGATTGGGCCGTAAGCTCCGGCGGTCTGCGGTCGCTCCGCCGCCACCTTCAGCCTGCCTTGGCAATAGTGTTAACAGGCCCTAGCGCTGCATCCGCCTCGCTATGGTTGCCGCCTCTGCTGGACAACCTCATTTTGCTACGCCCAATGGGCTGAAGATGACGTAGAGCGCCAGCGTGATGATGACCACGGCGTAGCCGGCGAGCCTGGCCCCCGTGGAGCTCTCGATATTCACCGTCGTGTTGTGACGGAACTCGAAGGGCCGCGGGAGTGGTTTTACCAGCCGAATGACCGTCATGACGAGCAGACAGAGCGCGAAGCAGAGCGCCATGCGGTTCAGGAACTGGATGTGGGGAGCGGCCACCTTGAGCGCGCCGTAAGCCACGACGTTGGTGAGCAGACCGACGATGCCGCAGACCGGCGGAGCCTTGCGCACAAGCAGGCCGAAAATAAAGACCGCAAGGATGCCCGGCGAGATGAAGCCCTGGCGGGTGGCGAAGAAGGAGCCGGCGAAGCCCGCGAACATGGCGCCGCAGGCGAACGCGGTCAGCTTCGAGTTGGTCGTGTTGATGCCGAGCGAGCGGCAGGCGATCTCGTCCTCGCGCAGCGCCTCCCAGGCGCGCCCGACCGGCAGGCGGCGCAGCCGCAGCGTGACGAAGGCGGTCAGCAGCGCGAGGCAGAGGATCAGGTAGTAGAGGAAGATCGTTCGGTAGAGCGGCGTGAACTCCAGCCCGAAAACGGCGGCGAAACCATTATCCGCCGCCGTGAAGGGTATGCCGAAGAAGGTGGGGCGCGGAATGCCGGAAATGCCGGCATAGCCGTTCGAGAACTCGGTCCAGTTGATCAGCACCAGGCGGATGATCTCGCCGAAGCCCAGCGTCACGATGGCGAGATAGTCGCCGCGCAGGCGCAGCACCGGGAAG
>DAORVZ010000581.1:0-1445 GCA_035434005.1 Lacunisphaera sp. | reverse complement strand
GAACTTCTCGTCAGTCAGGATGGACAGCGCGGCGGCCCCGGCGACGCGGTAGCGCTGCGCCTGGTCGAGGGCGGAGATATTTTCCTTGATGGTTCCGGCGGACGGGGAGCGACGCTTGATCTCGGCGATGATCGCGAGTTTGCCATCCGGCCGACGCAGGGCGGCCCGGAAAGAAGGCGGCCGGGCCAGTTCGCGGTTCAGCGCGGCCAGTTCGTCCGGGAACACGGGCCGCAGCAGCGGGGCGATCTCCCGGCGCTTGTGGGCCATGATTTCGGTCAGCTTGTCCATGAATACGGATCACCACGGAACACACGGGAAACCCGGAAGCCAAACCAAATTGCCCGGATTTTCCGTGTGTTCCGTGTGTTCCGTGCTAATTCCTCCAGCCATGACGCCGATCGAAGAACTCCGCCGCACGATGGCCCGGCTCCGCGCGCCCGATGGTTGCCCGTGGGACCGCGAGCAGACCCACCAGACGCTGACCCGCTGCCTGATTGACGAGTGCAGCGAGCTCCTCGACACGATCGACCGGAACGACATCCAGCACATGCGCGAGGAACTCGGCGACGTGCTCATCCAGGTGGTCTTCCACGCCCAGCTCGCGGCGGAGCGCGGCGACTTCAACTTCGACGACGTGGCCCGCGAGATCAACGAGAAGCTGGTCCGCCGCCACCCGCACGTCTTCGGCACGGGCAAGGCCGCCAATTCCGCCGAGGTCATCGAAGTGTGGGAAAAAGTGAAGGCCGGCGAAAAAGCCGCCGCCGGCAAGACCGAATCCACGCTGTTCAAGAAATTGCCGCCGCGCCTGCCGGCCCTGATGTTCGCCGAGGAGGTCGCCAAGCGGATCGAGAAGCAAAAACTGCCGG
Organism: Lacunisphaera sp.; assembly: GCA_035434005.1. Taxonomy (GTDB): domain Bacteria; phylum Verrucomicrobiota; class Verrucomicrobiia; order Opitutales; family Opitutaceae; genus Lacunisphaera. The sequence goes on along the minus strand of DAORVZ010000581.1, from coordinate 579 downwards.
CGGCGGGCGTGGTGGACGAAGGGCGCGTGACCCAGCTCGTCGCCGGGCTGACCGAGGGCACGGTCGGCCGGCAACTCTACGAACTGGTCGCGGCGTGCCGGTCGCGCGGCCTCGATCCTGAGTCCGCGCTGCGCAAGGAATGCGACCGGGTGATGCACCATGTCGAAGCCCGCATCCAAACCCGCGCCTGAACCCCTGCCGCCGGACATCGCCCGGGCGTGGCTACAACCGTTCCTCGACCATCTGCGGAAGGAGCGGCGTTATTCCGCCTACACGGCGCGCAACTACGGTCAGGCCTTCGCGGATTTCTTCCAGTGGCTCCGGCGCAACCAGCGCGGCGAGGGCGGCTTTGACGTGCTGACGGCGCGCGATGTGCGTGACTTCGTCATCGAGGCCCAGCGCCGTTTCGACCGCCGGACGCTGCATAACCACGTGTCCGGCCTGCGCGCCTTCTACCGCTATTGGATGCAGCGCGGCCGGCTGGAGCGAAACCCCTTTGCCGGCGTTCCGCTGCCGAAACTCCAGAAGAGCCTGCCCAAATTCCTCACCGAGGGGCAGGTGGCGACCCTGCTCGACCTG
>DAORVZ010000580.1:0-1447 GCA_035434005.1 Lacunisphaera sp. | reverse complement strand
CAGCCGAAGATGTCCAGCGGGGCGGCCCGGGCGATGAGGTCGGCGGCGTAGGCCTTGGCGTCAACGGCTCCGGACGGCTGGATCGGGGCGGCTGCGGGCATGGCGGCAGCAGGGGAGGTGTCAGCTGCCGTGGCGGCTGTGGGCGGCGCGCTGAACTCGGCGAATTCGCCCAGCGCCTTCCATACGCCCTCGTCCGCGTGCTTGGCCTTGGTCGTGAGGTTGGCGCGCCCGCCGTTGATCCACTCGTGGATCTTCGCCGTCGGCACCGGTCCGTATTCCTTTCCGTCCGCTCCCAGGATGGTGAACATAGTGGCGGCAGTCTGCGCGCCGTCGGCGCGAGGTCAACGCCTCACTCCTCTCCGGTCTTCTCGTGCACGCGCTGGCGGAGTTGCTTGGTGAGTTTCTTCATGTGCGACTTGTGCTGCTGTGCGGCGGGGCGGTCCACGCGGCGCACTTCGTGGGCGGTGGCGCGGAGCATCCGCAGGTAACTCTGCCAGCGTGGCAGCTCGAGCGAGCCGTCGGCCAGCGCGGCAGTCACGGCACAGCCGGGCTCGGTGGTGTGGGTGCAGTCGCGGAACTTGCAGCGTGCGGCGACGCCGGCCACGTCGCCGAAGGCTGCGGTGACATCGCCGGTGGCGGCCCAGGGCTGGATCTCGCGCATGCCGGGCGTGTCGATGATGATCACGCCCTCGGGGGTGACGAGCAGCTCGCGCTGCGTCGTGGTGTGGCGGCCCTTGTTGTCCGCCTCGCGGACCTCCTGCGTGAACTGCACCGCGTCGCCCATCAGGCGGTTGATGAGCGTGGATTTGCCGACGCCGGAGGAGCCGAGCAGGGCAATGGTCTGGCCGGGGCGGAGCCACGGCGCGAGGGCCTTGAGGCCGCGCCGGGTCCGGGCGCTGATGACAAAGACCGGGACGGCGGGCGCTATGGCGGCGATCGCGCGCGGTATCTCCCCGGTCGAGGTTTCCTCGGCGAGATCGGCCTTGTTGAGAAGCACCACCGGCTGGGCGCCGCTGGCGTAGGCGGCGGCGAGGTAGCGCTCGAGGCGGTGGAGGTGGTGATTGCCGTCGAGCGAGCTGACGAGAAACACGGTGTCGACGTTGGCGGCGACGACCTGTTCCAGCACTTCCTCGCCGGCGGCGCGCCGGGAGAATTTGGTGCGGCGCGGCAGCACGGCGTGGATGGCGACGCGGGTGGGGTCGCCCGGCTGCGGCGTCACAGCGACCCAGTCGCCGATGGCGGGGTAGTCGGCCGGGGCCTTGGCGGCGTGGATGAATTTTCCGCTGCACTCGCCGAGGCGGGCTCCGGCCTCGCCGGTCACTTCGCAGTAGCCCTTCAGCTCGAGCGTCACGCGCGCGGGCTCGCAACCCTCGGCTGCGTAGGGGGCAAAGGCTTGGGCCAGAGTGTCGTTCCAACCAAGGGCGGCGAGAGTCACGGGTCCATGGTT
>DAORVZ010000579.1:0-1461 GCA_035434005.1 Lacunisphaera sp. | reverse complement strand
AAGCCGGTGAGGATGGCGGGCAGGAGCGCGGGGAAGATGACGCGCGTGACGGTGTCCATGACGGACTGTCGGAAGGCCCAGTGACTGATGCTGCGGTTGGCCTGCGCGATGCGGATGGAGGCGAGGGTGGGGCCGACGCCGAAATTGCGGAGGAGGGGCTGCGTGCCAGAGATGCCGGCGAAGGAGTCGTAGTTGTCGGCGTAGCTGTTGAAGGTGCCGCGCGTATTGGTGCTGCTGGCGCCGAGGCGGTAGGTCATGCCCCAGGGGAGCAGGCCGCCGAGGCTGAGGTCGGCGGAGTCGGTATGGCTGAAGCTCGCGGCCGGGCGGATGCCGGTGGTGGCGTCGGCCAGCGCGGGGTTGAAGCTCTCGGAGTAGGTGTAGCTGCCGGTGAGGACAGGATCGAACTTGCCCAGGGCCTCGGTCACTCGGGCGTTGGCAATGGCGGCGTCGAAACCCTCGACCTTGATGGCGAAATTCTTGGCCAGGGCGCGCTGGATGGCAGTTTCCAAGGAGATTTTTTCTCCGGTCACGTCGGCCGGGGTGGCGGATTGCGCAAACGCGGACAAGGCGAGAGCCAGAGTGAAAAACAGGGCGATAAGGCGCCGGGGGGAAAGCATGGTGGTTGGGTTGCCGCCCCACTTTGCAACCCTCGTGCCAGCGGAAAAACTAAAATTAAAATACTGGCCGGTAGCTATTTGCGCTGGTGATGGAAGCTGCCCTCCGACGGGTTCGCCTCAGCACCGGGATTTCACAATCCCGGAAATGGGAAGATTGATTTTTAACGCGGAGGTCGCAGAGGGTGCAGAGATTGGGGGGTAGGTTGCGCGCTTGCGCGCAACGTGGTGCCCAAGCGCACCAGCTACAGGAGAGTGCGATCACTCGCTGAACATGGGTTCGTGGTTCGTAGCAACCCGGTTGTATAGCTCGGGATGCCCCGTGGGCCCGCGCAATTCTGCATTGGATATGCCAGCGGCCGGAAAAATAATCCGCAGCCGGCCAGCAGGTTACGCGGCGGCTGCGGGTTGAGGAAATTGAACTGCCCGGTCTAGAAATTTTGCCGTCCCTGAAGCGGGACGGCGCCAAAACTAGAAATCCATCGCGGAGCCGATGGCGGTGCAGGCGGCGGTGCGGGCGGTGGAATCGGTCAGTTCGGTCCAAGCCGCCACCCGGTAAGGATTCCCGCCGAAGTTGCCGAGGGACTCATCGTAATGGAAAGCGGCGTTACCCACGACTGTGATGTCGTTGGCGACAACGGAACCCATGACATCGCCGTTGCCATTGATCCTCACGGAGCCTTGGGGAGCGTAAACAATGGCACTCAGCACACCGTTGCCGGCGATCTGAATGCTTTGAGTGCCCGAGGTCTTGGTGCCCCAAATTTGAAAATTCTGAGGTTGGTTGGAGGTGGCCGCAGTGGTGCCGCCGTTCATGACGCCGTTGCCGGCGATGCTGACGTCCCCA
>DAORVZ010000578.1:0-1485 GCA_035434005.1 Lacunisphaera sp. | reverse complement strand
AAGGGCGTCTATGCATTCGAACTCTATGACACTTACGGATTCCCGCTCGACATGACTCAGGTTCTCGCGACCGAACAAGGGCTTGATGTCGATGTTGCGGAATTCGACGCCGAGATGGAAAAGCAGCGCGAGCGCGGCCGTGCCGCCCGCAAGACCGATGTCATCGTCGCCTCGACCGAGGGAGATACCGTCGCCGAAGCGACCAAATTCGTCGGCTACAGCCTCGACGCGACCCACGCCACGCATGCCAAGCTCGTGGATGTCGTGAAGACCGAGAAGGACACCTATCTCGTGTTCGACCAGACGCCTTTCTACGGCGAGATGGGCGGCCAGGTGGGCGATGCCGGTCACGCCTTCATCAACGGCGTGAAGTTCGACATCGTTGACACCATCAAGGACAAGTCCGGCCGCCACCTGCACAAAATTGGAGGGCCGGTCTCCGCACCTGCCGTTGGGGCATCAGCCACCTTGCAGGTGGACTTCTCCCGCCGCCGCGCGATCAACCGCCACCACACCGCAGCCCACCTGATCCACTGGGCCCTGCGCAAGATCCTCGGCACGCATGTCCGCCAGTTCGGCACGCACAAGACGCCGGACCGGATGCGCTTCGACTTCACCCATTTCGAGCAGCTCACCCACGCTCAGCTGAAGGAGTGCGAGCAGCTCATCAACGAGAAGGTCATCGATAACTCCCCGGTCAGCATGACCGAGATCGACTACGACCAGAAGCCGGTCGACGTCCTCGCCTTCTTCGGCGACAAATACGGCAAGCGCGTCCGCCTCGTCGACATCGGCGGCTTCTCCAAGGAACTTTGCGGCGGCACGCACGTGACCACCACGGGCGAGATCGGCGTCATCAAGATCGTCGCCGAGATGGCCATCGCCGCCGGCACCCGCCGCATCGAGGCCGTCGCCGGCCAGGCTGCGCTGGATTTCATCGCCCACGAGGAGGCCGCCCTCAAGGCCGTCAACGCCCGCCTCGGGGCCGGCGCCCACGACGTGCAGCAAAAGCTCGAGTCCGTCCTCAACCACCAGAAGGAACTCGAGAAGAAGCTGAAGGCCTTCGAGGCCAAGGCCTCCGCCGGCCTAGCCGAGGAGCTCTCCGCCACGGCCGTCACCAAGGACGGTCTCAAGTGGGTCTCCGCGGTCGTCACCGCCGACAACACCGACGCCCTCCGTTCCTTGGGCAGCCAGGTGCTGCACAAGGTCGGTGCCGGCGCCGTCGTGCAACTCGGCGCGCTCATTGACGGCAAGGCCAGTCTCGTCGCCTATTGCTCGCCGGAGGCCATCAAGGCCGGTCAGGCGGCCGGCAAGCTCATCGGTGCCCTCGCCACCAAGCTCGGCGGCAAGGGCGGCGGCAAACCCGACTACGCGCAAGGCGGCGGCGGCGACGCCGGCAAGCTGGCCGACGCGCTGAAATTATAAGGTAGGGCGGTGCGGCCCGCTCCGCCATCACGGCGCACCGGGCCGGTGCGCCCTACCCTC
>DAORVZ010000577.1:0-1499 GCA_035434005.1 Lacunisphaera sp. | reverse complement strand
CGTTTGGCCGAGAAGGTGGCCCAGGTGGAATCGGCGATGATGGCCACGCCCGGCAGCAGGCCGCTCAGGTTGTCGGTCCCCGCAAGAATGAAGGCGTCGCGCACCCCCGGCAGGGCCTTGATGTGCTCAAGGTTGGCCCGGATCACCTTGCCGCCATAGACGGGACATTTCTCGTATGCCGCGTAAACCATGCCGGGCAGGCGCTGGTCGATGCCGAACAGTGCCCGGCCGGTGACAATGGCTGGATTGTCCACGCCGCCGACGCGGGCGCCGAGGATTTTGAACTCGTCCTCGCTCTTCAACTTGATGTCGCGCTCGTCGGGGATGGGCAAGGTGGCGGCCGTGGTGGCTAGGGCCCCGTAGGTGAGGCGTCGGTCGGTGGCGGCGTGGATGACTTCGCCCTTGTCCGTCGTGAGTTCCTCGACCCGAACCTGCCAGGTCTGGGCGGCGGCCGCCAGGAGCATGGCCCGGGCGGTCGCGCCGGCGCGGCGCAGGAGCAGGTAGTTGTCCGGCGTGGAGCGGCTGCCGCCGGCGAACTGCGCGCCGACGTCGCCGCGCAGGCCGGCCTGTTCGATGACGACCTTGGAGAAGTCCGCATCAAGCTCCTCGGCCACGATCATCGGCAGGGAGGTCCGCACGCCCTGGCCGGTCTCTGGGTTCTTGGCCAGGATGGTGATGATGTTCTCCGGGGTGATCTTGATGAAGGGGCCGGGCGTGAAAACCTTGGCCGTGTCGTCGAGCGCCTGGGCGGCCTGCGCCCAGGCCTCGCCGGGCAGCGCGAGGCTAAGCACGAAGCCGCCACCGGTCAGCGCGGAGACGCGGAGGAAGTCGCGGCGGGAGAGGGCGGGGCTCGGCGTGTTCACGGGCGACCTCCCGGGTGCATGGCGGCGGCGGCGTCTTTCACTGCGGCGCGGATGCGGAGGTAGGTGCCGCAGCGGCAGAGATTGTTCGCCATAGCGCCGTCAATCTCCGCCTCGGTGGGCGTGGGATTGTGCTTCAGAAACGCCGCCGCCGTCATGATCTGCCCCGCCTGGCAGTAGCCGCACTGCGGCACATCCTGCGCGCACCAGGCCTGCTGCAGCGGATGGCTGCCGTCGGGCGACAGACCCTCGATGGTGGTGATTTCGGCGCCGCCCAAGCTGGATACCGGTGTTTGGCAGGAACGGACGGGCGCTCCGTCAAGATGGACGGTGCAGGCGCCGCACAGACCGAGGCCGCAGCCGTATTTGGTGCCGGTGAGTCCGAGGGTGTCGCGCAAAACCCAGAGCAGCGGGGTGTCGGCCGCGACGTTCAGCGGGCGAGCCTGCCCGTTGATTTTCAAAGTGTAGGCAGGCATAGGGGTGCGGGGATTCTGGGAACTCCCTCCGCTGCGTCAAACCCGCGCTCGCGCTGCCGGCCATATTTCGGCTTCAGCTTTGGATGCGCTGCACGACCCAGTCGATGATGGCGGTATCATTGTTCTCATATCGCCAGACGAGGGAGAGGAACTCCGCCGGGTG
>DAORVZ010000576.1:0-1535 GCA_035434005.1 Lacunisphaera sp. | reverse complement strand
GCCGAGCTGAAGGAGAAGGTGCGCCGGGATTACGCCGCCGCCGAAGCCGCCGAGAACCCGCGCACCGACGAGCTGTTCGTCGAGACGGTGGGTGCTTCGCCCGACCTGCACGAGGAACTCTTCAAGTCCGGCAAATACCGCATGGGCGATCTCATCAACCGCACGCTCCGCGCCGGGCTCGATGCCGATCCGGGCCGCCTTATCTTTGGCGAGGACGTCGAGGATCCGAAGGGCGGTGTGTTCCGGCTCACGCAGAAACTCACGGTGGATTTCCCGGGTCAGGTGTTCAACTCGCCGCTGGCCGAGTCCACCATCATCGGCCTCGCCGGCGGCCTGGCGCTCTACGGCCGCCGCCCGGTGTTCGAGATACAGTTCATCGACTTCATCTATCCCGGCTTCAACCAGCTCACCGCCAACCTCGCCAACCTCCGCTGGCGCACGAACGGCGAGTGGAAGGTGCCGGCGGTGTTCTACGCGCCCTACGGCGCCTACCTGCCCGGCGGCGGCCTGTGGCACTCGCAGGCCAACGAGTCGGTCTTCGCGCATTTTCCCGGCATCAACATCGTCATCCCGAGCACGCCCGAGGATGCCGCCGGCCTGCTCTGGACCGCGATGCACGCGGAGGACATCACCCTCGTGCTCCTGCCGAAGCACCTGCTTTGGGCTGAGCGCGAGAGCGCGGGCCCGGTCGTCTCGATCCCGCTGGGCGTCGCGCGCCGCTGCCTCGAGGGCGACGACCTCACGCTCGTCGCGTGGGGCAACACGATGGAGAAATCCCTCGAGGCCATCGCCGAACTGAAGGGCGAGGTCGGGGTCGACCTCATCGACCTGCGCTCCATCGTCCCGTGGGACAAGGCGCTGATCGAGGCCTCGGTGCGCAAGACCGGCCGCCTCGTCATCGTGCAGGAAGACACGGAGAACTGCTCCGTCGGCCAGATGATCATCACCCACATCATGAGCCAGCCGGAGCTGTGGGCCGCGCTCAAGGCGCCGCCGGTGCTCGTCTCGAAGGGCAACGTGATGATCGGCTACAACCCCATCTACGAATACGCCGCGCTGCCCGACGTGCCGCGCATCCTCGACGCCATCTGGCGCACCGTGTCGATCAACGTCGCCCGCGGCGAGAGTGTGGGAGCGAGCTTGCTCGCGACTGCGCCCGCCCAAGCTGTCGCGACCAAGGTCGCTCCCACAAATACAGCCCACGCCCCGCAGAACACCCTGGTCGCCGGCACGAGCGACATAATCGTCCGCGTGCCGATCATGGGCGAGGGCCTGCGCTCGGCCCGCGTAGTCGCGCTCAACAAAAAGCCCGGCGACGCCGTGAAGCACGACGACGTGCTCTGCGAGGTCGAGACCGACAAGGCGGTCTATCCGAGTGAGGCGTCCTTCGCCGGCACCTTCAAGGGCTGGCGGATCAAGGTGGATGACACGGTGCTCATCGGGCAGGAAATCGCCCTGGTCACCGGTGATGCGGCCAGCACCGCCAGCCTCGCCACCGAGAGCGCACCCAAGCCTGTTGCCGGGGCCGGCCCGGG
>DAORVZ010000575.1:0-1541 GCA_035434005.1 Lacunisphaera sp. | reverse complement strand
GTTTGACCCCATCGAAAAGCTCAAGGAATACGTCCGCCAAGGCAGCGTCTCCGCCGACCCGCAGTTTCAAACGGGAATGGTCGGTGCCCAGAAATTCCTGAACGACCTGCTGACGGAGATCGGCTTCAAGGTGGAGCTTGTGCCCACCGCGCTGCATCCTGTGGTGGTTGCCAAGCGCGGTGACAATCCGGCCTGGCCCCATGTCATCATCTACGGCCACTACGACGTGCAGCCGCCCGACCCACTCGACAAGTGGAACACGCCCCCCTTTGAGCCCACCATCAAGGGCGAACGCATCTATGGCCGGGGCACGGCCGACAACAAGGGTCCGTTGCTGGTGCACATCACCGCCGTCGCGCGCCTGCTGGAGAAGAACCCGAACCTGCCGCTGCGCCTGACCTTCGTCGTCGAGGGTGAGGAGGAGATTGGCAGCAAGAATTTCAAGAACTTCCTCAAGGAGCACAAAGACAAGCTGCGCGGCGATTTCATCTACATGTCGGACAATGGGATTCTCTCCCCCGATCAGATGATCATCACCGTCGGTCTGCGCGGGATGCTCGCCTTTGAGATCGAGTTGACCGGGCCAAATTCCGACCTGCACTCCGGCATGCATGGCGGCGTGTTGATGAACCCACTGCAGGCCTTGGCCGAACTGTGCGCCTCCCTGCACACGCCCGACGGCCGCGTGAACCTCCCGGGATTCTACGACGCCGTCGTCGAGCCCCAACCATGGGAGCGCGAACAGCTGGCCAAAGTGGGCCTGAAAGAGAAGGACTATGCGGCCTTTCTGGGCATCCAGGACTTCCACACTCCGCCGGGCTACACGCCCTTTGAGGCCATCCGTTTTCTGCCAACCCTGGAGTTCAACGGTTTCAGCGGCGGTTATCAGGGTGAGGGGACCAAGACCGTCATCCCCAGCAAGGCCAAGGTGAAGATCACCTGCCGACTGGTGCCCAACCAGACACCAGACAACATGAAGGAAGCCGTATTCAACGCCATCCGTGCCCGGTGCCCCAAGGGTGTGACGATGAAGATCACCCCGCAGCACAACGCGACGCCCTACGTCGTTATCCCGCCAGATCGATCGAACACGCCCAATGATCAGTCGCCTGCTCTCGCCAGGTGTTTTCGCGCCGTGGACAAGGCAGCAACCGAGGTATTCGGCAAACCACCGATCTATCTCCGCGAGGGCGGCAGCGTGGGCCTGCTCGCCGATTTGAAGGAAGTGCTCGGGCTCGACGCCGTCATGATGGGCCTATTCCTGCCGGAGGATAATCTGCACGCACCGAACGAGAGCTTCCACCTCGGCGTCATGCAGCGCGGCATCGAGACCTCGGAGCGTGTGCTGGCGGCGCTGGCAAAAGGGTAGCTGACAAATCCACGGCGAGGACGCCATGGCTACATGGGCGCGGGTGACCTCGCCCGCGACAAATAAAAAAGCCGCGGAGTAATCCGCGGCTTTCGCTTTTAATAGACCTGAACTTATTGTAAGCGTCCGACGGAGCACCTCTTGACTTCGTAATGGTGGCTATTACGAAGGG
>DAORVZ010000574.1:0-1575 GCA_035434005.1 Lacunisphaera sp. | reverse complement strand
CCCGGAGTGCGACCTCGACTACACGCCCAACGTGAAGCGCGCGTCGAAGATCGACACCGTGCTGACCGACAACCTCGGCTTCGGCGGCCACAACGCCACGCTGGTATTCCGCCGGCACTGAGCAGACCACGGCGAGGCGCCGCGGCTCCAGCTTAACCTGGAGCGCGGGCGACCCCGCCCGCGACACGCCCATGGTGCGGCCAATCGGAATTCTCGCGGCGGGTTGCCTGCTTCTGGCCGCCTGCGGTCGTCAGGACACCGCCGCGCCCGACCCCGCGACCCGCGAGACCGTGTGGGTGGCCATCCAGCCGCTGGCGGAGCGTTACCGCCTGGATCCGGCGTTCATTTACGCGCTGGTCGCCGCGGAATCGAATTTCGATCCGGCGGCCCGCAACGGCGAGGCGCGGGGGCTGCTGCAGCTCAAGCCGGGGGCCTGGCGCACCGTCAGTCGCGCGCCCTATGAGCCCGGCGTCTGGGCCTGGCGGCAGAATCTCTCCGCCGGCGTGGACTACCTCGCCTGGTGCCGGAGCTACCTGCACCAGAAGCAGAAATTTTCCTATCCGCTGCTGCTCGCGTCGTTTCACTACGGGATCGATTACGTGGAGGCGCGGGACTTCAACCTCCGGCGGCTCGACCCGCCCGACAGCGTGATTTACCGGGAATTGTGGCGCGGCAATCTCACGCCGCTGCCGCCGCCGAAAGTGCAACTTCCCCGTTGACGCGTCCTTCCGCCGCCCTTTTAACTCGGCCTCTTTCGTTCAGGGCGAGTTAGCTCAGTTGGTAGAGCAGAGGACTGAAAATCCTTGTGTCCTCGGTTCGATTCCGAGACTCGCCACCACTTTAAGCCGCTGCGGGACAATCCCCAGCGGCTTTTTTGGCCTCAGCGGATGCCAGCCAGGGCGGCTTCCTGGTTTTTCAACAGGGTCCGGCTGATGACGATGCGCTGCACCTCGGACGAGCCTTCGCCGATCTCGCTCAGGCGGGCGTCACGCCAGAAGCGCTCCACGGGGATGTCGCGGGTGTAGCCGTAGCCGCCGTGGATCTGGAGCGCGCGGTTGCAGATGCGCGAGGCGGCCTCGGAGGCGTAGAGTTTCGCGACGGAGGACTCGATGGTGTGCCGCTCGCCCCGCGAGGCGAGGAGGGTGGCCTGGAGCACGAGGGCCTCGGCGGCGCGCAGCTCCACCTCGCAGTCGGCGAGCATGAACTGCAGGGCCTGGAAATCAGCGAGGCGCTTGCCGAACTGGCGGCGGTTGACGGCGTGGTGCAGCGCGGCGTCGAGGGCGGCGCGGGCGAGGCCGAGCGAAACGGCGGCGACGCCGATGCGGCCCTTGTCCAGGCAGGCGAGGGCGGTGACCTGGCCGGTGCCGCGCTGGCCGATCAGCTCGGCCTTGGCGTTCACGAGTTTGAACTCGGCGGTGTCGCTGGCGCGGAGCCCGCAGGTTGGCACCTTGCGCCCGGGGATGATCTCGGCGCGGGGGACGAGAAAGGCGCTGATCTCCTTGCGGCCCTCGGCGGCCTTCCCCGTGACGGCCATCACGAGCGGGACATCCGCCGTGCGACCGAGCGTGATGTAGC
>DAORVZ010000573.1:0-1594 GCA_035434005.1 Lacunisphaera sp. | reverse complement strand
CTGAACTCAAGGCGCTGCGCCTTCGCGCACGGTGCGGCCAGCAGGCCGCACGCAAGCCAGGCGGTTATTGATCCGGCCTTCACCGGCCTTTCTTCGCGATCGCGGCTGTGGTCCGCTTCAGCCGCTCGGTGATGGGCGGAAGATCCTCGTTGGGCAGCTCCACGAAGATAAGCAGCCCGCCATCGGCTATCGCCTGATCGAGGCGGCGCGCCCCGATCGGCGTGTCGTTCAGGGTGAGCACCAGCCGTCCGCCGAGATTGGCCGCACTCAGCCGGTAGAGGTCGCGCGCGGCCGCCGAATTGAACTGGAAATAGAGGCACCAGCCCAGGTCCACCTTGGCAAACTCCACGTTGGCGATGTCGTATTCGACGAGCACCGGCTTGGGGTTGATGTTCAGCGCCACCTTGCTCACGGGCAGTTGCACCGCCACGCCCGGCGTGCCTGGCCGCGCCTCCATGTAGAAACGGGCGACCAGCGGCTGGTCCAGCGGCGAGGGCTCCGGCGTCTGGCAGCCATTGAGAAACAGCAACACCGGGAGCAGGAGCAGGCGGAAGCGGATCATTTGACCGTCACCTTTGCAGCAGATTCAAAAGCCTCAAGGATATCCGCACCGACCGCGTCAGCCAGCAGCCGCCCGCGCGGGGTGAGGCTGATGCGGCCCTCGGTGCTCGCGACGAGCAGCCCGCCCAGCAGGAACTTGGGCAAAATCTCCTCCAGCCCGCTCCAGCCGGCTGTCGGGAAGCGCCGGCGAAGGCGCGGCAGTGAAACACCCTCGTTCATCCGCAGGCCGAAGATCACCGCGTCGGCGGCCAGCAGGTCGTCGGTCAGCTTCACGCGGTCGGCCGTGGCGCGGCGCCCGGCCTCCACCTCGGCGTGCCACCGCGTGAGATCAGCCGGATTGGCGGCGCGCCAGCCGGCGTGCTGCGACGCGCCCGACGGCCCAAGCCCCACCCACTCGTGCATGTGCCAGGTGTTGAGATTGTGCCGGCACGGATGGCCGGGCCGCGCGAAATTCGACACCTCATACTGCGCGTAGCCGGCGGCCTCTAGGAATTCCCACGTCCTCACGTAGAACGCCGCCTCCTTGTCCGCGTCGAGCTTCACCTTGCCCTGCGCGAGCTTCACCCACAGCGCCGTGTCCTCCTCAAAGGTCAGGCAGTAGGTCGAAAGATGGTCCGGCGCGAGCCGCACCGCCTCGGTGAGATCCGCGCGCCATTGGGCCTCCTCCTGGCCGGGCAGCGCAAACATCAGGTCGAGGTTCACACTGGCAAAGCCCGCCGCGCGGATCAGGTCGTAGGCCCGGTAAACCTGCGCGGGCGTGTGCTGCCGGCCCAGCGCGTCGAGCAGACCCGCGTCAAAACTCTGCACGCCCATCGAGACGCGAGTCACGCCGAGTTGCTTGAGCACGGCCAGCCGTTCGGGCGTCACCGTCGCCGGCGCGAGCTCGACCGTCCACTCGTCGGGCTGGCCGGCGTAGAGCAGCATGATGCGGCCGAGGCACTCGATTTCCGGCGCCTTGAGCAGGCCGGGCGTGCCCCCGCCCCAGAAGGCGGTCGCCGCGCGCCGCGAGTCCCAATTCACCAGCGCCGCTTCC
>DAORVZ010000572.1:0-1621 GCA_035434005.1 Lacunisphaera sp. | reverse complement strand
CCAGCTGCAGGCCTGCGACGCGCGGATCCGCGCTGGCGATCTCGGAGGCCAGCCGGAGACCGCGGGGTGACTCAATATTGGCCAGGATGCCGATGGGGCGGGTGAGGCCACGCGCCGACTCAAGGGTGGCAAGCGCCTGCGCGGCGGCCCGGATGTCGCCGGCGGATTCGACCTTGGGCAGGTTGAGCAGATCGAGCCGCGGACCGACCACGGCGGCGAGATCTGCGGCGAAATGCGGTGAGTCCAGTCCGTTCACGCGCACGATCAGGGTCTTTTTTGTCGCTGTGAAATCAGGTGACTGCAAAGCCGAGCCCACGAGTCGGCGGGCCTCGGGTTTGGCGGCCTCGAGCACGGAATCCTCCAAGTCGAACGACAGTGCATCGGCGGCTCCGGCCAGAGCCTTGGCAAAAAGCTCGGGACGCGAGCCAGGGACAAAGAGTTTGCTGCGCATGGAAAATCAGGAGGCGTCGACCACGCAGCGGAAGCCGGCCATGCCGCTGCGATCCTTGCCGGGGGCCATCAGGAGATATTTCCCGTGCTGGTCGAGTTGGTAGGCATGCGGAAAATACCAGTGCGAGGTTTGCGGGTGGTAGGCGCTGCCGCCGCGCAGCACGGCGGTGCGGGTGTGCTCGTCCCTGAATTCATCGGTCCATTGCCAGATGTTGCCGACGAGATCCATGACGCCGAACGGACTGGCGCCGCCCGGGTGCGCGTCGACGTCGGCGGGCGGCAGGAGGGTGCGGCCGCGATTGGGGGTCGGCACGTTGGCCGGATTCCAGGAGTTGCCCCACGGATAAAGCCGTCCGTCACGGCCTTGGGCGGCGTATTGCCACTCCCATTCGCGCGGCAGGCGTTTGCCGGCCCAAGCGGCATAGGCTCGGGCGTCCTCCAGCGAGACCCAGGTCACGGGCTTGTTCTCCCAGCCGCGCGGGGGTGCGCCGCGCTTCCAGTCGCGCAGGAAATTGTGGTCGTCGGCCGGCCGGTATCCGGTTGCCGCAATAAAATCCCGGAACTGCGCGTTGGTGACCGGGAAGCGATCAATATGGAAGGCGGCCAGTTTCAGGCGGTGCGCGTGCGAGCGTCGCGGAGATTTTTCCCAGGGATACTGCACATCCTGCCCGGGCCAGGTATAGCCCTCGATCTCGACGCCGGTGACGCGGAACTCGAACTCGCCGGCGGGAATCGTGACCATGCCCTCGGGGGCGCGGGCCGCGCGGCGCGTCGCCTTGACCGGCGTGATTCGCTGCGGGAGGCAGCGCCACTGGGCGGAGAGGCTTTGCAGCGGTGTGCGCGTGAGGGCCCGGCGCTCACGGAGGAAAGCGGCGAGGTGTTTGACCTTGGCCCCGCGTTCCACCGCGAGCACGGCGCCGAAGCCGCGCGACTCGAGCGGGAGTGCGAGCGTCGCCTGGCCGGCTTGCACCCGTGGGGTGAGTTCCGTGCCATTCCACGCGTCGTAATACTTTCGGCCGTCCCGATGCGCGACCTTGAGCTGGTCACCGGCCAGGTCGTATTCATTGCGGTTCACGACCGTCCACAGGGTGACGGTCTGGGTGGGGAACATCGACGCGAACACGTTGTGCTGGCAGGCGTGCGCATAGGGCTCCCAGCCGGCGCTCACGAG
>DAORVZ010000571.1:0-1621 GCA_035434005.1 Lacunisphaera sp. | reverse complement strand
CCTGGTCGAGAGTGCCCTGCGCACCCAGGCCGACATACGTTCGGCAGGCGGCGTGTTGCCCGTCATCAATTCCGAGGAACACAAGGAAGGCATCATCGGCACCTCGGCCCCGATGCAACAGGTATTCAAGGTCATCGGCCAGGTCGCCGCTAGCGACGTGACGGTGATGATCACCGGCGAGAGCGGCACCGGCAAGGAGCTCATCGCGCGCAGTATCCACCGGCACAGCCACCGCAGCGGCCGCCCCTACGTGGCCGTCAACTGCTCGGCCATCCCCGAGAACCTGATCGAGAGCGAGCTCTTCGGCCACGAACGCGGCGCCTTTACCGGCGCGACAGCCCAGCGGCTCGGCAAGTTTGAGGCCTGTGACGGCGGCACCATCTTCCTGGACGAGATCGGCGACATGACGGCCGCCACTCAGACGAAGATTCTGCGCGTGCTACAGGAAGGCGAGATCCAGCGCGTCGGCGGCTCCGAGACCCTCAAGGTCAACGTCCGTGTCATCGCCGCGACCAACAAGGTCCTGGAGACGCTGGTGAAGGACAAAGAATTCCGCGAGGACCTGTATTACCGCCTCAACGTCGTGCGTCTGCGCCTGCCTCCGCTGCGTGAGCGCGTCGAGGACATCCCACAAATCGTGGACTATTTCATCCAGAGCCTGGCCAAGGGCAAAAAGACCAAGGCCCGCAAGGTCTCGCCCGAGGCGCTGGCCATCCTCTGCCGCCACAACTGGCCCGGCAACGTGCGCGAGCTGGAGAACATGATCTACCGCAGCGCCGTCATCGCCCAGAGCGACACGATCCTACCGAAGGACCTGCCCGACGAGGTGCGCGGCGTGGTCGAAGCCGGCAAACCGCCGAGCTTGGAGTCACTCTTCGACCAACTCTACGAGCAACTCAAGGTGGCGCATCCGCACGACATGCTCTCGGCGGTGAAGGCGGCGCTAGACACGCGCGCGTCGGCATCCAGCAAGCCGCCGTTCGAGGCTAATACGAATAAGCCGGTGCCGAAGAAGAAGTGACCACTCAGCGGTCCTTGTAGCCTTCCGGCTTGGCCTGGTGCCAGCGCCAGGCGGTTTCCACGAGCGAATCGATGGTCATGAACTTCGGCTTCCAGCCGAGTTCGCGCTGCGCCTTGGTGGAATCGGCAAACAGCGCAGGCGGATCGCCCTCGCGGCGCGGGGCGAACTTTACCGGCACCTTGAGGCCGGTGACTTTCTCGACGGCCATGATGACCTCCAGCACGGAAGTCGGACGGCCGGTGCCGAGGTTGTAGAAAAGAGCCGTGCCGGGCTTGGCGAGATGCTCGAAGGCCGCAATGTGTGCCCGGCTGAGGTCGTCGACGTGGACGTAGTCGCGCAGGCAGGTGCCGTCAGGAGTAGGGTAGTCGGTGCCAAAGACCTCGAGGGCGGGGCGCTTTCCCTGCGCCGCCCAGATAGCGAGGGGAATGAGATGCGTCTCGGGGTTGTGATCCTCGCCGATACTGCCGTCGTCAGCCGCGCCGGCGGCGTTGAAATAGCGGAAGGCGGCGAAGCTCAGCCCCTGGCCATGGGCGAGTGCCTTGAGGGCGTGCTCCACATCGAGCTTGGTCTGGCCGTAGGGATTGATCGGCGCCTGCGGCA
>DAORVZ010000570.1:1006-1627 GCA_035434005.1 Lacunisphaera sp. | reverse complement strand
GCCGCCAGGCCTCGGTTTCAGTCAGCGCCACGGCGCGGGGCGACCGGCCGGTGAAAATCCCGCGGATCCACGGGGCATCGGTCTCACCTGCGGCACCCGTCAGTCCGGCGCCAAACGCCATTATCGCCAGAAACCCTGAAGCGCGCCGGAACATGCCTCCAGAATTTGCCTCCGCCGGGCGAAGACGAGCCAGCGATGCTAGAGTTCTTACCCTACGGCCGCCGCCGGGGGTTTCTTCATGAAGAACCGCCGCCACGAGAGGGCGAAGCCGGTCCAGACGAGGACGAGCGAGGCGGCGGTGGCGAGGGTGGCGATGATCTTGCCGGTGAGACCGAAGGCCTCGCCGGTGTGGAGGAAGCGAACCCACACGCGGGCCTGCAGGCCGGGGCTGCGGTCGGCGAAGGAAACCTTCTTCAGAACGTCGCCACGCCACGGATCGAGGTAGGTCTGGATGCGGCCGGCGGTGGCGAAAGGCGCGGGCTCGAACACAACGACATCGGCCGGCTTGTCGGGTGCGGCGGAGGCCGCGAGGTTGAGGCCGACGGATTCCCACTGTGGGAAGGCGCGGATTGCGGCGGCGAACAGGGCGTCGGCGCCGAGTCGCGGGGCGGTGGGGCCGGG
>DAORVZ010000570.1:0-996 GCA_035434005.1 Lacunisphaera sp. | reverse complement strand
GGCGATGTCCTGGTCGAGTGGCACTCGGGGCACCGGTGGGGCCGGGAGACGGCGGCAACGCCGGCACGGCGACGGCCATCATGCGGAAGTCGCGGAATGGCGGCGCGGGATCGCCGGCCATGCGGAAGATGAGGGCGTGGGCCCAGCCGAAGGAGATGACGACGCCGGTGGCGACGAGCACGATCAGCACGGGGGCCGACCAGAGTCCAAGCACGTTGTGCCAGTTGAAATCGCGCGACTTGCCGCGATAACGGCCGACGAACCAGAGAAGCGGGCGCAGGGCGCGGCGACTCCAACTGCGGGGAAACCAAAGATACAGGCCGGTCAGGCAGAGGCCGAGGAAAGCGAGGTTGCAGGTGCCGGTGACGAGGCGGGCGCGGGAGGTGGTGCCATCCTTGGCGCCGAGCCAGCGGTGCCACTCCTCGAGCTTATGCAGGAAGTCATGCGCCGTCCCGGAGCGGGGAGCGAAGGCGGCACCGGTGTAGGGATTCACATAGAGTGAGCGATCGCGGCCCATCTGCCAGGTCTGGGCGGCGCCCGGATCACGCGGCACGAGGATAGTGGTGGCGTGGAAATCCGGATGGGATGCGGCCACGATGGTGGTCAGCTCGGCGAGGGGCTGACGCGCAGCGTTGGCGGGAATAGCCACGCGGGCGACGTCGCGATCAATCCAGGCGAGCAACTCGTGCTCAAAGGCGATCGCTACACCGGTCGCGGACATGATGGCGATGACGACGCCCGCCACCAAGCCGCAGGCCAGGTGTGACCAGAAGATGATTTTGCGGAACGTCGTCATGCGCGGGCGGCGGCGGGCTCAGAACTTGTAGGCGGCGGAGAGGACGAACTCGCGGCCCTTGGCCGGGAAGCCGATGTATTTGCCCGTGCCGGCGTGGTAGCTGTAGGTCGCGTGGTCGTATTAGTTCTCGAATAAGACGGTGTCCACCGAGAGGGAGAGCGTGAGACGGCGGTCGCCAAGCGGGCGCCAGTGCGCGTGGA
>DAORVZ010000569.1:0-1631 GCA_035434005.1 Lacunisphaera sp. | reverse complement strand
GGTGGTTGTGTCGGGGCGCCCGTGTCCAGCAGGCTGCGTGCAGGAGATTCCGGCAGAGCGGTCAAT
Organism: Lacunisphaera sp.; assembly: GCA_035434005.1. GTDB lineage: Bacteria > Verrucomicrobiota > Verrucomicrobiia > Opitutales > Opitutaceae > Lacunisphaera. Next base: position 1,565 of record DAORVZ010000569.1, on the reverse strand, counting down.
ATGGCGTGGCAGGAGACTCATGTTAGAAGTCCCTCCGAAACCGATAGACGCTTTGGACCAGTCCTTGCAGCAAGCAGCAGCTGAGCACGAAGGTGCCGCCGTAGCTAATGAAGGGAAGCGGTATGCCTTTAACCGGCATCAGGCCGATGGTCATGGCGATGTTGACGAACACATGCACGGTGAAGAGCACCGTGACGCCGAGCGCGAGTAAGGCGCCGAAGCGGTCGCGGGCGAGCCCGGCGATCCGCAGTCCGTTCCACAACACCACGCCAAAGAGTCCGATGACGGTGATGCTTCCCAAAAATCCCTTCTCCTCGGCGATGACCGAGAAAATAAAGTCGTTGTGCGCGACGGCGCGCGGCAGGTAACCCAGCTTGGCCTGAGTGCCCTCGGTCCAGCCCTTGCCGGTGAAGCCGCCGGAGCCGACGGAGATGAGCGATTGGCGGCTGTTCCAGCCGATGCCCATGGGGTCGACCTTGTCGGGCATGGCGAAGTTCAGCACCCGATCCCGCTGGTAATCTTTCAGAGGGAGGAGGGAGTGCTTCTCGTATTTGCCCCGGTCCTTGATGTAATCCAGGTGGTTCTCCTCCATGAAGTTGGCGTAGTTCCAGACATCCAAGGCCACGATACCCACGAGCAGGGCGAACACGCCCAAGGCCCCGGCAAAAAAGCGCGTCGAGAGGTTGGAGACGTAAAGCATGGCGAAGACCATCGGCGCAATCACGAGGGCGCTACCAAGGTCGGGTTCGGCGATTATCAACAACATGGGTATGCCCACCGCAAGGGCCAATTTTACGAGCACCTGCAGCGAGTCCTTGACCGTGCCGAGCCGCGAGCCGGTGAGGATGGAGGCGGTGGCGAACAGGACCGCGACCTTGGCGAATTCCGAGGGCTGGAAGGCGCCGAGCCCGGGGATGTCGAGCCAGCGGCGGGCGCCCATGTTGTGGGTTGTGCCGACGCCCGGGATCAGCACCAGGAGCAGGAAGGCGAGGGCCAACAGGTAGACGTAGTGCGCATATTTCAGCCACAGCCGGTAATCGAGCAGCGAGGTGGTGAGGTAGATGACCGCCCCCAGCGCCAGCCAGACCAGTTGCTTGGTCCAGTCGTGCTGCTCGGTGGCGAATTGGGCGCTGTAGATGAAAAAGACGCCGAAGAGGCTCAGCACCAAAAGGCACGCGGGAGTAACCCCGTCGAACCGCTCACGCGTGGTGAGCTTGAAAAAACTGACGAGATCGAGGCGGCGGAGCAGGTTCACGAGGAAGGAAGTCCGCCACTAAACACCCGTCACCTCCGCTGGCAACGGCGCATTGCAGGTCTGGGCCAGGCGGCCTTGCGGCGCGCGGCACCGTGGGCCTTCACACTCGGGGCGCACTTGTAAAACCGCGCCTTCTGCGGTGTTGCCAAGCCGGGTGGCGCACCTAGGTTCGCCACCCCTGAGATGCTGACCTTCATCGCAGCCACCAAGCCAGTGCTTACGTCCAGTGCGGCCGAGCCGTATTTGTCCTTGTAGGCCGCTTCGATGGCTTTCTCGATGGCCGACTCATCCGTGATCTGGCGCAGACCTT
>DAORVZ010000568.1:0-1673 GCA_035434005.1 Lacunisphaera sp. | reverse complement strand
GGTTTTGGTTTGAGGGGTCTGCTAAACGCAGACCGGAAACAGCCTGCGATCAACAGGCCCACAAGCCAATTGGTGGTGACGATCAGTGAGTGTTTGCAAACCCGGTTTGTCATCCTGAGCGAAGCGAAGGATTCAGTGCGGCGAGTCCGCTATCACGCGGGGAAAACTGGATTCTTCACTTCGTTCAGAACGACAGGGAATGGGTGTTTGGTGGATTTGAAGATGCTCCCATTAGGCTCTAAACCCGCTCGATCTACTGCGTGATCGTCGGCTTCAGCTTGGGCATGCCGTTGTCCACCGACAGGGGGCCGCTGCCGCTGATCGCGAAGATGAGCAGCAGGAAAAAGACCAGGGCGGAGAACTCCAGGGACTGGCCGCCGCTCATGAGGCCCTCGCTGCGATGGACGAGCAGGGCGCCGACCAGGATGGGGATCTGCACCCAGGCGGCGATGCGCGTCAGCAGGCCGACGGTGAGCATCAGGCCGCCGACGAGGTGCGCCAGCGAGATGTAGTGGAGCACGCCAACTGTCACCAACCAGGGGAAGTCCATCCGTTTGAGCAGATCGAGGATGAACTCGGCGCGGGTGTTGGTAATGATGAACACACCGCGAATGAACAGGCCGAGGCCGAGGTAGATACGCACGCAATCGAGCCAGACCTTGGGATGGGCTTCCGCCCAGTCGATGAACTGACGCAGCTTTTCCATGGGGTAATCCTTGGGTAAAGTCGGCAGGCGTGATGTCCGCCGGTTGGCTGCAGGATACGGCGGGGTGAGCGCCGGTCAATGGCGGTTGTGGCGGTGACCGCCGTCCGGCGCGCAGCGAGCGCCGTTACAGAGGGCGGAGGGCTCAGTAGCCCTGGCGCTGGAGCTGCTGTTGCAATTCGCGCTGGAAGGCCTGCACGTCGGCGGGGCTGGGCTGGTAGCCTTTCTGCGCGGTCTCCAGCGCGAGCCGGCCCATCTGGTCCAGCGCCCATTTGCCAGTGACGCCATCGCTGAAGGTAACGTTGCCGCTGGCCATGAAACCGGGGCGAACCAGCCGATCCATGTCGAGGGAGAAGCGGCCGGTGTCGGGGGCGGCGGGTTGGTCCCCGGCCGCCGGCGGCAGATCGTCCGGCGGCAAGTCGTCCTCGTCCATGCCTTCGGGGGCTTGGCCGACTTCTTCCTGCATCTGGCCCTGCTTCGCTCCGGCCGGCGCCGGGCGGGTGGGCGGAGCTTTGCTGACGTCGGACGCATCGACCTTGGGTGCGGGGTCCTTGAGCTCGAGGTTCAGGTCGTCCACGAGAAAGCGGACGTCCCGGTAGGTCAGCGAAATCTTGAACTGCGCGGTGAGCTTCTGCTGGACGGTGGAGAGGTTGTCACCGGCGGCGACCCAGGCGGCGACGGTCTGCTTTTGTTCGGGAGTGAGGGACATCGGATTTTCGATTTTTGATTCTCGATTGGAGACGACCTGGGAGGGAAATCGGAAATCACTCCGGCGCAAGCGGCTGGCGAGGGGGTGTGGTCGAACCAGATTCGGTGATTCTGGAAATCGAAAACCGAGAATCCAAAATCGAAAATAAACTCACTTCGCCAACTGCGTCTTCAGGAAGTCCACGCTGCCGCGCACGGAGTCGTCCTGCTCCATCATGTTCTCGACGGTCTTGACGGCGTGGATGACGGTGCCGTGGTCGCG
>DAORVZ010000567.1:0-1685 GCA_035434005.1 Lacunisphaera sp. | reverse complement strand
TCAAAAGACGCGCAAGAACGAGCGCGGGCCGGCGTCGATGGCGGTGACGGGGCCGGCGGCCAGATGCGTGGCCACGAGGCGGCCGGCCGCATCGAATTCGCCGAGCGAAACTCCATCGGCCAGCGGCACAAAGCAGTGCCCCGTCTCCGAGTCGTAACCCAGCGAGACCGGGTTCACCGCTGCGGCGAGTGCAGCATAATACGTAACACTGCCCGTGGCCGCGACTGCGCCCACTTGGACGCGGCCGGGAGCGGTGCCAAGCACGAGCAGGCGGCCGCTTTTCTGGTCAAAGGCCAGGCCACCGAGGGAGCCCGCAAAGCCGGCCAGTTCGATGCGGCGGACGAAATCACCGAACAAGGCGAGTTCCACCACTGAGCGACCATCGGGATGCGCGGCGAACAGATGCCGGTCGCTGGAACGGATGGCCAGGTCGGCGGATCCAGTCGCATGCAATTCCGCCGGCAAAGGCATCTCGCGGAGAATTTTCCCGGAGGGGCGCTCGATGACGCGGATGACTTGCGCCGGTGCGACACGCACGAAGAGGTGGTCGGTGTTGAAATCGTAGGCTAGGCCCAGCGCCTGCTCGCCGGGCTGGAGCACGCCGGGGATGGCCGCGGGCGGCGGGCCCAGATCATGCAAGGCGAGGCTGGCGGCCGTCGTGAGGTAGACATGGTTTGGTCCGGAGGTGGCGCACCCGCTCAACAGCGCCAGCACCAGCCCCGTCGCGAGCTTTCGGGTTGTCTCACGGCAACGGCGGCGTGTTAGTGGAGGCATCGACGCGCGTATCTCATCACCCGGGGCGGCCCCGTAAACCACAATTTCTCACCCATGCCCTGCGGAAGATTCCAGCGGTTCCTGCTCCTTGGCCTGTGTGCCCTCGCGCTGGCGGGGCGCGCGGAACTCCCATTCGCCGGTTCGCCATTCGGTGCCGCCGTGGAGGCGACCGCCTTGGAGGATGATTCCGGTAGCACGACGACCGGCAACCGGCTGGCACTGCTCAGCGGCGGGTATGACGCCCTGCTGGTGCGCGTGCACCTCATCCGGCAGGCGCGGGTGTCCATTGACATCCAGACTTTCATCTGGACCAACGACGAGTGCGGCCGTCTGTTGATGTATGAGCTGATCGAGGCCGCGCGCCGGGGCGTGCATGTCCGCATCATCGCCGACCACATGGTGTCGGCGCAGGATCCCGCGACGGCCGCCTTCCTCGCCACGGTGCATCCGAACCTGGAGGTGAAACACTACCGCCCGGCCATGACGCGGATGAAACCGTCGCGCCTTCAGACGGCCCTGGCCGCACTGACCTCGTTCCGCGCCACCAACCAGCGCATGCACAACAAGCTCATGGTCTTTGACGATGCGATCATGATCACGGGCGGGCGCAACATCGAGAACACCTACTTCGACCACTCGACCGAGCTGAACTTCCTCGACCGCGACGTGCTGGCCGTCGGGCCGGTTGCGCGCGACGCGGCGGACTCCTTCGCGCGTTTCTGGGCCTACCAGCACGCGGTGGCGAGCCGCGACCTGGCGGATGTCGCGGAACTCATCGCCAGTGGCAAGTTTCCGCATTACGCCACCCGCGCCGACTACGATTTCGGCGGCTATTTCACGGCGCTGGATCGCGAGGCGGGCGACGTGGCGTTGATCACGGCGCGCTTCGCCGGCCGGTTGAAGCCGGTGGC
>DAORVZ010000566.1:0-1689 GCA_035434005.1 Lacunisphaera sp. | reverse complement strand
ACCGCCGACTGGCCGGCCACACCCCCGCATCTCACGGAGAAAGCGGCGTTACTGCAATCCCTCATCCCCCATCTCTCCACCCTCACCTTCAAGCCGGAAGCCTTGCTCCCCCATTGGTTTCGCCCCCACTGCCCTGCCGCGTTCCAGCACCCCCACCTCGACGCCCTAAACAGCCGCGCCAATCTCTGGGTCCGCTTGCAATGCCAGGACCGTAATCTCGTCCTTGATGAGTTCAAGGCGCAGGGCTGGACCCTTGAGACGCCCGCCGATTTTCCCGACGCCCTCTGCCTGCCACCCAACGCCGAGGTCGCCGTCTCCGATGCCTACCGTCGCGGTTTTGTTGAAATTCAGGACCTCGGCTCGCAACTCGTCCTCGCCCATGTGCCGCAGCCGCTCACCGGCCGCTGGCTCGATGCCTGCGCCGGCGCCGGTGGCAAGACGCTCCAGCTCGCCCGTCTGCTCGGCGAGCACGGCCACGTCGACGCCACCGACATCCGTCCGGAAATACTCGACGAACTGGCCGACCGTGCGAAGCGCGCCCGCCTCGACAACATCACTATTGTCACAAAACCCGCCGAGACCTACGACGGCGTCCTCATTGATGCCCCCTGCTCCGGTTCCGGCACCTGGCGCCGCCAGCCCCACCTCAAATGGTATGTGAAGCCCGAGACGATTGCCTCATTCCACCAGACGCAGCTCGAAATCCTGACCGCCAACGCCCCGCGCGTGAAACTCGGCGGCCTGCTCATCTATGCCACCTGCTCGCTTAGCCGCCACGAAAACGAGGACACCGTCGCCCCCTTCCTGAAGAGCCACCCCGACTTCAAGGCCGAGCCCCCGGCCCAAAATCACGGCGGCGTCTACGACGGCCTTGGCACTTTGATCCTCCCCGGCACATTGAACACGGACGGATTCTACGTGGCCGTATTGCGCCGCGCGGTCTGACCTCGCGATCTGTTCTCCGGCTTCGGCCCCTTCCGCAGTCGATTTTTCCGGTTGCACGCCGTCCCGCCCGTCCCTCGACTGGCGCCGTGGTTGCCGAAGCCGATTATCGCATCAAACTGCCCGTCTTTGAGGGGCCGCTGGACCTGCTCCTGTTCCTCCTCCGGAAGAACGAGCTCGATATCTACGACATTCCCATTTCCACGGTGACGAAGCAGTATCTGGACGCCATCTATGCGATGAAGGAGCTCCAGATCGAGGTGGCCGGCGAGTTCTTCGTCATGGCGGCGACGCTGATGGAGATCAAAAGCCGCCTGCTCCTCCCCAAGCACCAGCAGGCGATCGACCCCAATGCCGAGGAGGACGAGCTCGATCCGCGCTGGGAGCTCGTCCACCAACTGATCCAATACAAGAAATTCAAGGAAGCCGCCGGTCAGCTCGGCCAAATGTCCCTTGATGCCCAGAATCAGCACGGTCGCTCCGCTGCAGCCTTTGCTCCAGCCTCGGAGCGGCCACTCAAGCATGTCGACCGCATCGACCTGTGGAATTCCTTCAACCTGGTGCTCCGCCGCCTGGCCGAGAAATTGGTCGTGGGCGAAATCCACGCCGAACAAGTCACGGTCGCCGACCAGATGGAATACGTGCTCGACCGCATCAAGACCGAAAAGTCCTTCGTGTTTTCCGCTCTGTTCCCGGGCAAGATCTCGTTGCGCCGCCTGGTGGCCACCTTCCTGGCCGTGCTGGAGC
>DAORVZ010000565.1:0-1720 GCA_035434005.1 Lacunisphaera sp. | reverse complement strand
TCGCAACGGACCGCGCGCAATTCGCACGGCTCTCCGGTGGAGCGCGCGCCGAATTCGAGCATGACGGCCGGCGGCACGTAGCCTGTTCCTGAGACTAGCGGCGTGTAGTCGATGAACACTTTGTCGCCTTCGGCACGGGCCTGGGCCGGCAGGCCCTGCTTCTGCAGTTCTTCCTGGAGCAGCGGGACGACATCGGCCGTTACCCATTCAGCCAGCCGGGTGCGAATTTCCTTGCTCCATTTCTTTTCCTGGCTCTTGCTGGCAGGAAGGGGCGTGCCTGCCTCGCCGATCAGGTCGCTGGCGATGGCGCGGATGTCGTAGGTGAGATCCACATCCTCGGAAAAACGTTGGATGACACCGTAGGCCTTCGAGAGCGAGGTGCCGCCCTTGAAGATGAGATGCGGTGCGTAGGGAGCGGCGAAGAGGTGGCGCAGGGCCCACACCACCCAGGCGTCCTTTTCCAGCAGGTGCGGAGGGCGGCCGGAAGCGTCGGCCGCCTGGGCCAGAGCTTCCAGCCGTTCATCGACAGAGAGAGCGAAAAACTCAGACATGCGACACCAGCGCGCTCACTTCCTGCGCCATCCATGTCGGCAGGCGTGCACGTGCAGATGCGACTTCCTTCATCTCGGCCGGTGGTAGCTTGGCGCGCAGCGTGCGCAGTGCTTCCCCGGCGCGCTCGGGCCCCAGCCAGGCTAGCGCCCGCACGACATCGCCGGCAGCACGGCCAGGGAAGATCAACTGCCACACCGGCGCGTGCCGGAATTCGACAGTCTGGGCCCCCAACTTCAAACGGCGGCTGGGGCCGGAGGTCAGATAGACGGATCGCACGGGCACTTGGGTGGTGAGGCCCAGCGCGTTGGCGGCCGCCGCGCCATGCGACACGATGGTTTCGCCGCGCTGCTGGGCCAGCCCCTCGACCATTTTTGAGGCCGAGGGGGCACGGGACCCGAAACGGCTCTCCACCGGTAGCACATAGATGCCGCGGCCAGCGCGCAGCAGGGCACCGCGCTGCACGAGCCGGGACAACACCTGATCCACTGCCGCGCGGTTTCCCAAATGCAGCAGCTCCTTGGCGACCAAGGGCGTGCCTTCCGGCAATCCGGTGGCGTGCTCCAGAACTTGTTTGGCAAGGGTTTGCATGGTGGTAATCTCCTAACTGGTAGAAGTATGTAGTAATTTCTGACACTTTTCAAGAGATGGAAGCCTCCGTGCTTGCCATAGAGGCAAGCATTCCCATGGTTTTTCGTTCTAAACGAAATTTTTTAGTGGTAAAATTCCGAAAAGCGAAATCAGATCTTTGGAGGACGAATGGCCCAGCCGCCCGTAGACACAATCACCTACCTTTTGCAGCGCAGCCTGCCGCGCGAGCTGCTGATGGGCATCGAGGAAGCCTTGACCGTCGGCGCCCAGCGCGCGCACGCCGCATCCAAAGGCATGGACGAAGGCCACTTGCCCCATGTCGTGGGTCAGCTGCGGCATTTCCACATGAACGAGGCGTTTCATCGGGCGCTGGAGGTGGGCGAGGCTTCGCCAACCGCTATTCGCGGTAACGGCATCGTCAGCGGCCGAGCCGGGGTATTCACTCTGGCCAGGTTCAACATCCCGGACGGCTTCTGGATCAACGGCCGACGTAGCCACACGCGCCGCCAGATGTCCTATGCGAACAAGGCCATCGAGCCGTTGGTTCAACCGGAATTGTTTGATCAATACACCGCGCCCG
>DAORVZ010000564.1:0-1727 GCA_035434005.1 Lacunisphaera sp. | reverse complement strand
TGACGAGGTCGACGCCCAGCTTGGCCCACGGCAGCTCGGCCGGGGTCTTGGCGGAAACGACGAGGATGTCCTTGCCGTTCACCACCAGCACGTCGTCATCCGCTTTGTCGGCGGCGGACTTCTTGGACGACACTGTGCCCTGGAACTTGCCCTGCGTGGAGTCGTATTTGAGCAGGTAGGCCAGGTTGTCGGCCGGGACGATGTCGCCGACGGCGACGACATCGAGCTCCTTGCCGAGGAGGCCCTGTTCAACAAGGGCGCGGAAAACGAGGCGGCCGATGCGGCCGAAACCATTGATTGCTACTTTGACTGCCATGGTGGGTGTGGGTTGGTTGACGTTAAGAGGTGCAAATGAAAAGCCCGGCCCCGGCTTTGGCAAGAGTGATGCATGATTTGCCCTCAAATCCGCCGGGCAGTGGCTCCTTTCTGCGTAATAAACAGTTGGGCGGCAGACGCCGCCCGCGCCCTAGCCTTCCGCCACCCACAGGCTGCACCCCAGCGCCGGCACAAACAGGTCGGCGGTGACCGCGTAACCGGGGGGCTGGCGCCCGGGTTCATAAAAGCACTCGTGATCGGCGATCAGGGCCCACGCGCGCTCCGCCTGCGCGCCGATTTGCACGCGGGTATTCTCCAGGGTCGGGTTCACGGCGAACATCAGGCGTGACCGGCCCTGGCTGCCGTCGGCGTTGTAGATGAGCACCAGCGAGGCCAGCCCGGGGCCGGCGAAGCCCTGGAAGAAGCCTTCCGACGGACGCGACCACTGCCTCAGCAGCCGTCCGCGCTCCGAGCGGCGAAACGCGACCCAGGCGGCGAAATACGCATGCGTCGCAGGGAAACGCGCAATTCGGTGGTAATCGAGCGCGTTGAGATCGCCGCGCAGGTAGGTGTTGTTGACGCCGTGCTTCGAGCGCAGGAAATCCTGGCCCGCCGCCAGCATCGGAATGCCGACCGACGCCAGCAAGATGGCCGCCATCAGGTGCGTGCGCTGCCGGTCGTTCTGGGTCGGGAGAAACCCGTTGTGGCCGGCGTTCTCCGTAATCTCGTCAATCCAGGTGCGATCGTCGTGCGACTCGGTGTAGTTGACGCTTTGCGCCGGCCAGAAGGCGAAATGCCACGGCGAGCCCTTCAGGAAATACTCCAGCCGATCCGCCGCGCCACGGCCGTGCACGTAGTCGCGCAGAAAATTCCGGTAGCCGTCGTTCCAGGAGGCATAACCGGTCGTCCGCAGCGCTGCGGCGATGTGCCCGCGGAAACTCCAGGGCTCGGCGATGAGGATCACGTCGGGCTTCACCTTTTTCACTGCGGCCTCGATGTCGCGCAGCACGTCCACACCGATGAGTTCCGCCAGGTCGAACCGGAACCCGTCCACGCCATAGACCTCGATGAAATGCACCAGACTGTCGATGATGAGGCGCCTGGCCATGGCCGAGCGGCAGCGCAGGTCGTTGCCGCAACCGCTCCAGTTTTCGAGGCCGCCCTCGTCGTCGAGCTCGAAGTAATAGAGTTTGTCCACCAGCAGCAGGTGCGCCGGTTCGCCCGCGTGGTTGAAAACCACATCAATCACCACCGCCATGCCCCGGCGGTGGAAAGCGGCGACGAGCGCCTGGAGCTCCTTCACCTGCGAGCCGCGCGCGCCGTCGAGGGCAAAGCCGCTGGCCGGGGAGAACCAGTTCGCCGGCATGTAGCCCCACTGGTATTCCTCGCGGGTCTTGTTGTTGAACTCGTGC
>DAORVZ010000563.1:0-1728 GCA_035434005.1 Lacunisphaera sp. | reverse complement strand
GGCCGGCGACAAGGTCACCCTCAAGGCCGGCACCGGCGTATTCATCACGCAGACCCTCGGCGGCAACGTCACGGTGCGGACCGACGCCGGCCTATTCCAGATCGCGGTCACCGACACCGGGGCCATCGGCGGCTACACTGCCAAGGCCGAGCAAGCGGCGCCCACGGCCACCGAATTCAGCGAGGAGGCCGTCTGGGCCGCGCTCAAGACCTGTTTCGATCCGGAGATTCCCGTCAACATCGTCGACCTTGGTCTCGTCTATGACCTCGCCGTCGAAAAGACGCCGGCGGGCAAACACCTCCTCGAGGTGAAAATGACGCTGACGGCCCCCGGTTGTGGCATGGGCCCGGTCATCGCCGAGGACGCACGGACAAAAATCGCTCGGTTGCCGGATGTTGAGTCTGCCAAAGTGCACATTGTCTGGGATCCGCAATGGGCCCCGCAAATGATCTCCGCCACGGGACGCAAAGTGCTGGGGCTGGAGTAGTGAATAGGCGTTTACTTTCTTCGCGGCGGCCGTTGCTGGTGCTCACCGGTCTCTACTGCTTGGCGAGCTTTACGCATTTCTTTCATAACGCCGAATTTTGCGGCGAGTATCCCAATCTGCCGGTGTGGATTTCACGGTCGACCGTGTATCTCTCCTGGCTGGGTATCACTGCGATTGGAGGTGCGGGGGTGTGGTTCACCTGGAGTCGGCGCCCGTTGCCCGGGTTGGGCCTGCTTGCGCTTTATGCCCTGTTGGGTTTCGCAGGGCTCGGTCATTATACTCGGGCTCCCATTGCCCGGCATACGCTGGCCATGAACCTTGCCATTTGGTTCGAAGTCATTGCGGGCGCCCTGTTGCTCACCATTGCGCTGAAAGAACTCTGGGCCGAGCACCGGCGATTCGCCGTGTCGTGCGGTCGGTCAGGCCGTGATCGCATCGAGTGAGCAGCTCTCCGTGGGCGTCTCGCAGTTCGGGCGGGCGATGATGCCGGGGTAGGGTTCGGTCGCGAAGAGCTTGGCGGGTTCGGTCAGTAAGTGGGTGTCGCAGACGGCAAACAGGTCGGCCTCGGTCATGGCCCGGCGCATGTCGTGCAGGAATTTGCCATCAGGATCCACGCTCTGGCCGACGAAGTTCAGGTATTTCTTCATCTTCGCGACGTGTGCCTTCTCGGGAATGTCGGGCGTCTGCGTCTCGCGGTAGAGGCGGGTGATGTATTCGCGCACGTCGGCGAGGGTGGGCTGGAAGATATTTGGAGAGCTGGTCTCCTGACCAGTCCCGGTCGTTCGGGAGACCGACCCTCCAGCCAGTCTTTCCCGGCATTGCCGGAAGATCCACGGGTTGCGGATGGCGTGGCGGCCGATCATCACGCCGGCAGCACCGGTCTCTTGGAGAACGGCTGCGGCCTTGGCGGCGGAGGTGATGTTGCCGTTGGCGAGCACGGGACAGCGGACGGTGCGGGCGGCGCCGCCGATGTAGTCGTAGTGCACGTCGCTGCGGTAGCCTTCCTTGACCGTGCGGCCGTGGACGCTGAGCAGATCCACTCCGTGCTTGTTGATCAGGCCCAGGATGCGCTCGTAGTTCTCGGTCGAATCGAAGCCGATGCGCATCTTCACCGTGAAGAGGCCGGGCACGGCGTCGCGGAGGGAACCGATGAGTTCGTCGATCTTGCCCGGGTCGCGCAGGAGGCCGCCGCCGACGTTCTTCTTGTAGATCTTGGGCGCCGGGCAACCCATGTTCAGGTC
>DAORVZ010000562.1:0-1737 GCA_035434005.1 Lacunisphaera sp. | reverse complement strand
AGGAGATCGGGCTGGAGGGCGGCGACCTTGGCCCGCGCGTCCTCCACATCCACGGCCTCGCCGACGATCTCCAGGTCGGCATGGGCCGCCAGAAGGCGGCGGAGCTCGTTGCGCGCGAGGCGCTCGTCGTCTACCAAGAGGACTTTCATTGGGGAGTGGCGGTGAGCGGGATCGACACGTCGGCGGTGACGCAACCGGCCGGCTCGGGCCGCAGAATGAGGGTGGCGCGCTCGCCGAAGAGGAGCTTGAGGCGCTCCGTGGCGTTGCGCAGGCCGACGCCGGTGGAGGAGCCGGCGCGGGCGGCGGCCGCGCTCGTCGGGGCGGCCAAGTCACCGGGATTGGTCACGCGGATGTTCAGCTCGCTAGCGACGCGGTGGGCGGAGATGACCAGCTCGCCGCCATCCCGGCGGGTGGAGATGCCGTATTTGACGGCGTTCTCGACCAGCGTCTGTAGGAGCATAGGCGGCACGTGGAGGCCGCGCGCCTCGGGGGTGATTTCCCAGCGGACGCGCAGGCGGCTCTCGTGGCGGATCTGCTCCAGGGCCAGGTAATCCTCGACGATGCGGATCTCATCGTCGAAGGGCACCAGCTCCTGCTGGCCGGATTGGAGCGAGTAGCGGAGCATGTTGGCGAGGCGCGTCACCGCCTCGCGGGCGCGCGGGGCATCCTCGTCGATCAGGGCGCGCAGGCTGTTGAGGGAGTTGAACAGGAAGTGCGGGTTGACCTGCGACTTCAGCGCCCGGAGCTCGGCCTCCTTGACGGTGGCGGCCAGCTTCAGTTGTTCCAGCTGCAGCCGGTTCAGGCGTTCGAACAGGTGGTAGAAAAAATAGATGCAGAGCCAGCCCGTCATCATGATGGCGCCATTGACTAGGCTCGAGGTCATCAGCAGCCAGAGCGGAAACTTGGTCGGCGGATCGATCCGGAGTAGGCCGAAATCCAGGGCGAAGCCGGCCGCCGTCCAAATCGCCGACATCGCGATCGCCAGCCCGAGGATGCGCGGGATGAGCGGCCGCCAGCCCAAGTCCTTCCAGCCCCAGCGCGTCAGGTAGATCCGCGCATAGTGGGTGACCAGCAGGCCTTCCGCGATCACCCGCACCAGCGACATGACGATATCGGACGGCGTGGCTCTGCCGGCGGTGTCCTGGCTCCGGAAAAGCGCGATGAAGACGACCTGCAGCACTAGGAAAAAAATCCAGCCGCCCGCCTGGCACAGCACGTAGAGGCGCTCCTTGGCGCGCTGCAGCCGGGCCTCGGTGTTCGTCACGGCATCCATTTTCACGCGCGAGCGAACCACGCCTATCGGGGGCACGGCAAGCCCGTCCGGCATGACAGGAGCGGTGATCGGAGGGGTGGCCATGGGGGCAGGTTGCACGGGCGGCGGCCCCGACTCACGCGCGGACAGGACAAGCGGGCCCCGCGCCGGATGAACGGCCACCGGCGGGATTGCTTTGCGCCGACGAACCGTTCTTAAATCGGGTTTTGATGAACGGCACCCCGACGTTCACCCACTCTGAGCCGCGCCCATGAAATCCGCAGTCGTCGTCGTCGGCAGTTTCGTCCAAGATTTCGCCTTCTACACCCAGGCCTTTCCGCAGCCGGGCGAGACCATCGTCGGCGAATTCCGGCCCGGTCCCGGCGGCAAGGGTTTCAACCAGGCCATCGCCGCCGCGCGCACGGGCATCGCCACCGCCTTCATCGGCGCGGTCGGCCCCGACGGGGCCGCGCACCGCGTCCGCC
>DAORVZ010000561.1:0-1739 GCA_035434005.1 Lacunisphaera sp. | reverse complement strand
GATGGGGTCGAGGGCCGAACAGGGCTCGTCCATCAGGATAATCTCGGGCTCGACCGCGATGGCGCGGGCGATGCAGAGGCGCTGCTGCTGGCCGCCGGACATGCCGAGGGCGCTCTCGTGCAGGCGGTCCTTCACCTCGTCCCACAGCGCCGCGCCGCGCAGGCTGCGCTCGACGACCTCGTCGAGTCGGGCCTTGTTTTTCTGTCCCTGGATACGGAGGCCGTAGGTGATGTTCTCGTAGATGGACTTCGGGAACGGGTTGGACTTCTGGAAGACCATGCCGACGCGCTTGCGCAGCTCGATGACGTCCACCCGCGGGTCGTTGATGTTCACCCCGTCAATGCGGATCTGGCCGGCGGAGACATGCGCGCCGTCGATCAGGTCGTTCATGCGGTTGAGGCAGCGCAGCAGCGTGCTCTTGCCGCAGCCGGAGGGCCCGATGAAGGCGGTGACCTGCCGCTCCTGGATGTTGAGCGTGATGTCGTGCAGCGCGCGCGAGGTGCCGTAGTTGAAATCGACGTCGTCGATCTCGATGATGGCGCGGTGGGCGGGACTGACCGGTGCGGCGGGAGCCAAGGCCACCGGGCGGGGCGCGACGGAGGGAGCAACGGGTTCGGTCATGGGAGCGAAGGTGGTTACCATTTGTATTTCTTGCGGAGCCGTTGACGGAGTAGGACGGCGGTCATGGCGATGGCCGCGACCGTGAAGAGGAACACGAAGGCCGTGCCGTATTGGACGTCTCGGGTGTATTCGTTCTGGGGGATCTTGGAGGCGACGACGTAGATGTGATACGGCAGCGCCATCACGCCCTGGAAGATGAACTCGGTCCACTGCTGCACCTGCCACGGCAGCTCGTCGCGCATGACGAACGCCGCCGTGAACATGATCGGCGCCGTCTCGCCGGCGACGCGGGCGATCGCGAGCACGGAGGAGGTCAGCACGCCCGGCAGCGCGTAAGGCAGCACATTGGTCATGATGGTCTGGAACTTCGTGGCACCAAGCGCCAGCGAACCCTCGCGGTAGCCCTTGGGCACGGCCTTGAGTGCCTCCTCGGAAGCGGTGATGATCACAGGCAGGACCATGAACGCCAGCGTCAGCCAGCCGGCGAGCAGCGACACGCCAAAGTCAAACGCGATGACAAACAAGCCGAAGCCGAACAGGCCGAACACGATTGAGGGCACGCCGGCGAGATTGATGATCGACAGCCGGAGGAAGCGGATGAACGGACCGTCGGTCGCGTATTCGCTCAGGTAAATGGCACTCAAGACGCCCAGCACGAGAGCGATGAGGATCGCACCCAGCACCAGGAGAACTGTGCCGACGATGTTGGGAAAGATGCCGCCGGCCGAATAAACGTAGGTCTCGACCGCCACGCCCTTCATCTCTGTCTCATTCTCCGCGCGGAACTGCCGGAAGGCCCGATCACCCATTGTCCGCTTCCCACCCTGATACTCGAAGACGTTGAGCGTCTCCGGCGCCTCGGTCAGGAACGGCACGTTGATGAAGGGTGCCGAAGTCTTGAAGATCACCGCCCCACCCTTCGTGCCGATGTCCCAGAAGACGAACGCGGCGCAAAGCAGCACGAAGTAGGTGCTGAGACGCAGCAGCCAGAAGACCCCGGTCTCGACGCGCTTGGCGGACGTGGGCCGGCCGAAGATGGCGGCGGCTGTGGTGGTCGCGGGCTTCATCCGATGGAGATCCGGTAGCGGCGGACGATTTTCTGCGCCAGCCAGTTGATG
>DAORVZ010000560.1:0-1739 GCA_035434005.1 Lacunisphaera sp. | reverse complement strand
ATGGTTGGCGGTGGTCGGCCGGTGGTGCAACGCCGCGTTTTCAGCCGGACCGCCTACGCAGTTCTACTTACGAGTTCAGGGATCTCCCTAGGCTTTCAGGATTTCAGGGCGGATACGTTAAGGAGAATTGATTCATTGCCTTGCCTCGCCGAGGGGAACTCTACTTATTGGCCCGGTAGTGTATTGTGCCCACCTCGCAACATCCTCCTGATTTTCAGACGATCTGCTGAAATAAGCCGCCGGGCTCACCCGTTTCCCCCTTAATCCCGAACTGGTCATGTCTACAAAACTGAAGCTACTCGTCACCCTTCTCGCACTCGGCGTCACCCACGCCTTTGCTCAAAATTCCGCCCCGGCCAAGACGACGGTGCAGACCAAATCCTCGGAGAAGGACGGTCGCACCACCACGGAGCGCACCTTCACCACCACCGTGACGGAAGTCGCGGAAAAGCCGGCCGGCGTCACGGTCGCGATCTTCACCGCCAACCGCGCCGGGGAGGTGGGCGACAACGAGCTCGGCGCGCTCGAGGATTATATCACCGGCAAGGTGACCGAGCTGAACGTGCATGTCATCAGCGGCGAGACCGCGCTCAACGCCGTGGCCGGCATGGCTCCGGGCGCCAAGGCCAACGCCCTCGACGCGCAGATGGCCGACAGCACTTCCGCCGTCCGTCTCGCCCAGGCCCTCGGTGCCACCCACCTGCTGCAGGTCACGATCACCGGGTTCGATTCCAACAAGCAGACCATCGACGCCTACGGGGTGAAAACGATCAATGATGAGCGCACCGCGCGCGTCACCTACAAGATCCTCGACGGCAACACCGGCGCCAGCCTCGCGGCCGACACCGTGCGCGCCACCAAGGTTGTCCAACAGAGCAGCGGCGGCCTCAGCGATGACCGGTCCGGCGTGCTCAACGACCTCCTCGCCGAGGCCGCCGGCAAGGTCGCCACCAGCCTCAAGCGCCAGATCGATCGCGGCCGCCTCACCACCTCGGCGGCGGCGGGCAATGTCACCGTCAATTTCACCACCGAGCTCGCCGACCTCTACATCCCCGATGTGCGGATCGACAAGGACAACACGGTCCGGATGTCGGAGGACAAGCTCAAGGTCTCCGCCGTCGCCACCATCGAGGTGGACGGTCTCGCGGTCGGCACCGCCCCGGGCAAGCTCACCGTCAAGCCCGGCCTGCACAAGCTCCGCGTCGTCCGCGAGGGCTACAAGCCCTGGGAGCGCACGGTCAACTTCACGAACGGCCAGACGCTCAACGTCGGGCTCGAGATGAGCGAGGCCGGCTACGCCCGCTGGAAGGAGTCCACCGCCTTCATCAACGACCTCAAGAACGGCGCCAAGCTCACCGACGGCCAGGTCAAGGTCCTCGAGGGGCAGGCGAAGATGTTCGAAAACAGCGGCTTCAAGGTGAACACCAAGGAAGGCATCACCATCAACGCCGGCCCGACCCGCTCCCTCTTCGGCTGGTAACCCGCCCACCTCCCAACCTTCATCATCCAACGCCATGAAATCCGGCCGCATCCTCCTCTCCCTCCTCACCGCCCTGGTTCTCCTCGCGCCCGCCACCCGTGCGCAGGAAGCCGCCGGCAAGAAGAAACTCGCCATCACCAAGATGGTCGCCACGCCCTCCCTGACCGCCCGCATGCAAAAGCAGGGCGTGGGGCTCTCCCTGGAGTCCGTCATTGAGGCCCTCGACTCCCAGGTCCACGACCGGGTGCTCAACACCCGC
>DAORVZ010000559.1:0-1741 GCA_035434005.1 Lacunisphaera sp. | reverse complement strand
CGCGCTTCGCGCACCTCGCGATGACAATAGTCAAAAAGCTACGAGCGCTTGGTATGAGGCAAGCCCACTTCTCATTGTAAGGCGGGATCGTTGATCCCGCCTTTGTTTTTGGTCGGTCTCCTGACCGACCGCGGCCGGCCGGGAGGCCGGCCCTCCATTATTTGCCCGGCACCGCCGGCGTCAGTTCGTTGATTTGTCGCGCGAATTCCAGCGACTGCTTCAGATCGCCCGCGGCGTCCGCCGTCTGCCGCGCCTCCGCGAGGAGCGCCTTCAGGGTTTCCGTGGTTGGCGGCTTGGCTCGGGCCAGATTTTTATAAACCTGCAACGCGGCCGGGCGCACCGCGTGCGCCGCGAGCAGGCCGGCCATCTCGCGCAACAGCGGCCAATCGGCCGGCCGGATCTCTTTCAGCTGGGCGGCAAACCCCAGCGCGGCGGACACGTCCGCGGATTGCCCCTCGCTCACCGCCAGCTTCGCCCAGGCCAGCCCGACGGGCAGACTGGGGTGAGCGCGCTGTTCGGCCTTAAGCAAGGTCAACGCCCCGGCCTTATTTCCCTGGCGGAGCAGCAGGTTGGCGCGCCGGATGACGGCATAGGGCGACGCGCCCTGCTCGGCGAGCGGAACCTTGAAGGGCCGGTAGAGCGGATCGCCGATCGCCACGGCCTGCCAGCTCAGAACAGGCAGGGCATAATACACCGCATCGCCGAAATTCTTACCCTGGCTCAGGGCGCGCAGCAGGAAGTTGGGACGGTGGGTGAATCCCAGGTAGGGCTCGAAGACGTTGCCCACGGTGGCCGTCACGCCGCGCGCCACCAGGGGCCCGCACCAGGCCGAGTCGGCGGAACGCATCGTCGGCGCCGAAAAGCTGTGGATATGCAGGGCCACCGCACCGGGCCGGAAGGTGAATCCCTCGCGGGCGAAGGGGCCGTTGAGGTTGCCCGCATACCAACCGAAATAGAACACCGGGGCGTCGAAACGGGCTGCCGCGTCGAAGGTCACGCCCGTGGCTTCCGTGTCACCGTCAAAACCGAGTTCCTCCAACTGCGTCCGCGTGGCTTGCAGCCACTGGTCGCCGTCGGGGTGCGGCCCCTGCAGATCCACGTAATAGCGGCCGACCAGCCCGGTGCGCTCGGCCTCCAGGGCCGAGGTGACCAGATGGCGGGCGCTCTCCCACGTCGGCCCGTCGAGGCGCGCGACCTTCACCACCAGCTCGGCGTCGAGCGAGGGCGGCCGGTCGTTGGCGAAGAGCGGATTCGGCACCAGGGCGGTGATCTCGTAGCCGCCCAAGGCAATCAGGCTCAGCTCCGCGTCCACCGCCGACTCGTTCTTGTGCAGTTCCGGTGCCATTTTCCGGTCCGCCTTGGCCGCCTCCAGCAGTGTGGGATCGTTGTAGATGCGCAGCGGCACTCCGCGGCAGGTGACGAGGTAGGCAATACTGTTGCCGGTCGCGGCGTAGCGGCGCCGGCCCAGGCGATCGAACTGGCTGCTGGTGGTGCCCTCGATCCAGCCGCGCTTGTGGAGTTCATCCTGCACGGGCTGCCAGACCTGGTCGATGAACTCGCGCCACGTGATGCTCTCGGCCTCGGGCAGCGGCAGCGCGACGATGTTGGCTGCGGGGATGTCGCGCTGCTCCGCGTAAAACTCCGCGAGCCGCACCGACTCGGCTTGCCGGGAATTCGCGAGGATGACGACGCGGGCCTCCGGACCTTCGGCCCGGAGAGTGAGGATGAGGGTGAGGGTGAA
>DAORVZ010000558.1:0-1748 GCA_035434005.1 Lacunisphaera sp. | reverse complement strand
CCACGCTCGGCCGGACTATCGCGGCCCTGGAGGGCGAGAAGACCCTTGAGACGGTCGAGACGCTCCGCACGCTGGCCAAGAGCAGTCGCGCGGGCGAGACCGCCGCCGCCCGCAGCCTGGCCCAGGCGGTAAGCCGCCTGACCCCGGCCGAGGCCTTCAACCAGGCGATGGCCTTCACGCTCTACTTCGAGCTGGTCAACCTCGCCGAGGAGAACTTCCGCATTCAGTTGCTCCGCGAACGCAACCAAAAGCACCAGGCCGCGCTCGCGGCCGGTCAGGCCAGCGACCCGATGCGCGAGTCAATCGAGGCAGCGATCCGCGAATTGAAGGCTGCCGGAGTGCCCAAGACCCGCGTGGCCAAGCTCGTTCGCCAACTCGCCATCGAGCTCGTCTTCACGGCGCACCCGACTGAGTCCAAGCGCCGCACTATGCTCGAGAAGCTGGCGAGCTTGGGCGACATCCTGCGCCGGCACACGCTTGAGGAGATCCAGAACGCCCCCGAGGACATCAAGCGCGAGATCGTGTCGCTGTGGCTGACCGACCGCAGCCGCACGGAAAGGCCCGAGGTGGCCGACGAGGCCCGCACCGGCCTGTGGTATTTCGACCGGACGCTCTTCCAGCTGCTGCCCCGCCTGCACGAGGACCTGCAGGGCGCGCTCGACCGGTATTACCCCGGGGTGAAGGCGCCGCGCCGCTGGCTGTCGTTCGGTTCGTGGATTGGCGGCGACCGCGACGGCAACCCCGGCGTCACCGCCGAGGTGACCGCGCAGGTGCTGCGCATGAACCGCCGCATGGCCATCAAAAAGCTGGCCGAGACCCTCTCCAACCTGGCCGGTTCGCTCACCGTGTCCGACCGGCGCGCGAAGTTCGCCCCGATCATCCGGCGCATGGCGGATGAGTGCCGCGAATCCTCCGACCTGATGACCCGGGTGGGGGCGCGTTATCCGCGCGAACCGTATCGCATCATCCTGAGCAGCCTGCGCGAGCAGTTGATGGCGCAGGCCGAGGCCGGCCTTCTGGACGCGGCCGACCCGAAGGCCGGCCGGGTCACGCCCGCCGACGTGCGCGAAACCCTGGCGGCCATCGAGTCCGACCTGCGGCGCGGCCGGGCGGCCCCGCTCGCCGACGGCGAACTCAAGGGCGCCCTGACCGCGGTGGATATTTTCGGGCTCAGCATGGCGCGGTTGGATTTGCGGCAACATTCCGCCTGGCACGCCAAGGCCGTGGCCGAGATCCTTGGGCGGCCGGACTACGAGTCGTTGGCAGAAGTGGAAAAGCAGGGGCTGCTGACGGACAAGCTCGGCGAAGCGAGGGAGCTGAGTGCCGCGAAGATCGCGGGTTTCTCCAGGGATGCCCGCGTGGTCCTCGACCCGCTGCGGCTGGCGGTGCGGGCACAGGCCGACTACGGTGCCGACGCGCTGGGTATCTACATCATCAGCATGACCAACGAGGTGTCGGACGTGCTGGAGGTGCAGCTGCTGCAGGCCCTGGCCGGCGTGCGATTGCCGATCGCGCCGCTGTTTGAGACGCTCGACGATTTGCAGCGGGCACCGGCGATTTTGTCAGCCCTGTATGAGAACAAGGCCTACGCGCCGGCCTTGGCGCAGCACGGCCGGCACCAGCACGTGATGCTCGGTTATTCCGACAGCAACAAAGACTGCGGTTACCTCACGGCCAACTGGGCGCTCTATCAGGCGCAGGACGCGATCATGGCGGTCTGCAAACGGCACCAGGTGCGCATCACGCTT
>DAORVZ010000557.1:0-1757 GCA_035434005.1 Lacunisphaera sp. | reverse complement strand
CGCAACACCGCCAGCGGAAACAGCAGCGTGTTCCAGTAGGTGCTGCGCACGATCCTGAAACCGGCGCCCTGCAACAGCACGTTCACTTCGCCGCGCGCATAACGCCTCAGGTTGCCCACCTCGCGGTCGTGGTAGGAATACATCCACGGATAGGCTGGCATCGTCAGCACGACATGGCCGCCGGGGCACAGCACGCGATGGAATTCACGCACCGCCTGCGCCGGATCGGCGATCTGGCACACGACATCGCACGAGGCGATGGCATCAAACTGCCTGTCCGCAAACGGCAGCGCCGCGACCGAGCCTTGCACCACCTCGCCGCCGGTGCGCTCCCGTGCCAGTTCGCAGGCGAGCGGAGAAAAATCCAACCCGGTGAGCACCCATCGCGGCCTGGCTCCGTGCAGCCGGCGCAACAGGCCACCGGTGCCGCAACCGGCGTCCAGCACGCGGGCCCCTGCCTCCGGCAACACCGCCGCCAGGCTGCGCCCCACGTGCCGGTGCAGCGCGCGGTAATACCACATGGCGTCCTCCACCTCGGCCATCTTGCGGTATTCGCCAGGTTGCATGGTGCGACGGTTATTTTTCAAACGCCAGTGAGCGCAACTCGAAATCGTGCAGAGCGAACGACAGGCTCCGGTTATCGCCACCGCCCGGCCCCGAGCCGGCCGGCCCGGTCAGCGTTACCACGGTGTTGCCCGGTTGGAAAAGCAGGTGATCGAAAACCACCTCCTGCAGCGATCCGTCCAGCGCCCTCACCCCTGCGGAGTGTTGCTCCAAGCTCAGCTCCAGCGCCCCAGGCACCAGTGACCGCACCCGCACGTTGAGCCGCGCTCGCAGCGGCCGGGGCGACAGGTTGGTCACGAGGATGCGCCCGACGCCATCCGACCAGCGCCACCGGCTGCCGCCGCCCCTTTCCTCTGGGTGCCAACCGCGATCAAAGCTGGCCTGCAGCCGCCCGGGTGCCGCGACGCGCACGGCGTAGAATTGCTCGTTGACCCGGATCAGGTCGCTATCCGCCAGCGGTGCCATGCGCAGCAGGCCGTCCCGCAGGTCCCACTCGCCCTTCAGTTTTGTGTCCAGCCGACCCTCGTAGGTGTGGGTCGAGAAATATTGCGGTTTGCGCAGCAAAAATGCGTTGGCCCAGAGCCGCGACCAGAAGTCATCCACCGTCATGTTCAGCGAAGTCACGCGCGGGTCCGATTCCAGCTGCGCCAGCGCGGCCAGACGACGGTCCACCCGCAGCGGCGGGGTGGACATCTGCCGACGGAAATCCAATGAGAGCACCAGGTTGCCGGCCAACAAGAGCACCAGTAACGCACCGGCGGTCCGACGGCCCGCCACGGCCAACCAACAGACCAGGCCTGCCAGCAGGCCGGGATAAAACACCGACAGTATCTTGTAGGCATCGTAGCTGGCGTTGGCCCGCACCCGCGCCTCCCAAGCTAGCACCGCCCAACCGGCCACGACCGGCAAGACCAAGGCCAGCGCCGCGAGGGCGCGGGCGGGATGGCGACGGCTTAGCCCAATGACACCCCACCCATACAGGCCCATGACCCCGACGCTCAACCCCACCCGCGCGGCCACCGGCCAGGCATGCAGTCCGGTATCGCGCAGCAATCCCAACCAGCCTTCCGGCGAAGCCAACGGCACCGCCCACCCGAAATCATATTGCTCAAAAAGGCTGAACCTCTCGGCCAGGCCCACGAACCGGCCCCAGAACAGCAGCGCACACGTCGCGAGCATGGCCAGCAGCATGG
>DAORVZ010000556.1:0-1760 GCA_035434005.1 Lacunisphaera sp. | reverse complement strand
GAGGCTGAAAACGGCGAACGCGCACTCGCCCTCGCCCGCACGCACAAGCCCGACGTCATCCTCATGGATCTGCGCATGCCGGTCATGGGCGGCGTCGAGGCCACGCGCCGTGTGATGGCCGCCGTGCCCGCGACCAAGGTCGTCGTGCTGACCACCTTCGAGGAGGACGAGGAGATCTTCGAGGCCCTGCGCGCCGGCGCCCTCGGCTACCTCTTGAAGGCCTGCTCGGCCGACAAGCTCAACGAATCCGTCCGCGCCGCCGCCAAGGGCGCCTCCGTCCTCGAGCCGGCCGTGACCGCCCGGATGATGGCCGAGCTCAACCGCCTCTCCGCCCGCGAGGGAAAAAAAGTTTCACAGTCGCTCGCCGACCCGCTCTCCGAGCGCGAACTCGGCGTGCTGAAGCTGCTCGCCGCCGGCTGCAGCAACAAGGAGATCGGCGCGAAGTTGAACATTACCGAGGGCACCGTGAAGAACCACATGACGAACGTCCTCGGGAAACTCGGCGTCCAGGATCGCACCCAAGCAGCCCTCCGCGCCCGGGAGATGGGGTTGATCTAGCCAATCATTCTCGTTCTCCTACTCCTTCTCATTCTCAACCCAGCCCTACGAGAACGAGAAAGATTACGATCAAGAGAACTATTGGGGAGCGCGATCCAGGTCACCCCCCACCATGACCATGACCCTGACTTCCGGGCGATGCGGCGGATCGCGGGTTCCGGTATCTTCGGGGCGTGCTCACCCGCTTTTTCACCGAACTGACCGCCGCCGCCCGCCACCTGAGCCGCGCCCCCGGTTTCGCCCTGCTCGCCATCGCCATGCTTGCGCTCGGCATCGGGGCGAACGTCGCGATCTTTTCCATCTTCCAGTCCATCATCCTGCGCCCGCTGCCCTACCCGGACCAGGAACGCCTCGTCGGCTTCAAGTCCCTCAACTCCGCCAAGGCCCTCACCCAGCCCGCGCTCTCGCTCACCGACTTCCGCGACTTCAAGGAACGCGTCCAATCCTACGAGGCCCTCGCCGCCTACCGGCCCGATTTCACCGGCTACGCGCCGCAGGGTGCCGACCCGGTCCAGCTGGTCGTCGGCAAGGTCACCGAGGAATTCTTCGCGACCTTCCGCGTGAGGCCACAGCTCGGCCGCGCTTTCAACGCCGCTGAGTTCAGCCTCGGTGCTCCGCGCTCCGTTGTCCTCAGCCACGCCGCGTGGCGCCGGCACTTTGCCCAGCGCGCCAGCGTCATCGGCGAGACCATCCTCCTCGATAACGAGCCGGCCACAGTCATCGGCGTCATGCCGGAGGATTTCCGCGAGCCGGAGTTTGTGGACGCCTGGCTGCCCTTCCCCGTCGAGGCGCCGGAGAACCTCGCGCGCGACTCCCGTTTCTGGGCGACCGTCGGCCGGCTCAAGCCCGGCACCACGCTCGCCGCCGCCCAGGCCGAGGCCGTCGGCATCGCCGCCGCGCTCGCCACCGAATACCCGAACACCAATCGCGGTTGGAGCGTCGCCGTGCAGCCCTTGCTCGCGATGCGCGTGGGCGGCCTGCGCTCTTCGCTGGTGCTGCTGGTCGGTGCCGTCGGACTCGTCCTGCTCATCGCCTGCGTCAATCTCGCCAACCTCCTGCTGGCGCGGGGTGTCTCCCGCCTGCAGGAGCTCGCCGTCCGCCTCGCGCTCGGCGCAACGCCACAGACCCTGGCGCGCACCGTCCTCTTGGAAAGCCTCCTCCTCTCGCTACTCGGCGGCGGCGCGGGCATCGCGCTGGCCGCC
>DAORVZ010000555.1:0-1771 GCA_035434005.1 Lacunisphaera sp. | reverse complement strand
TCGACTGGTAGTCGCCGCTCACCGGGATGCAGGTCGGGTGGATCTGCGTGTAGCAGGGATTCGCGAGGCAGGCGCCGCGTTTGTAGGCGCGCCAGATGGCGGTGGCGTTGGACTGGCGGGCGTAGGTCGAGAGGTTGAAGACGTTGCCGTAGCCGCCGGTGGCAAGCACGACGGCGTCGGCACTGTGACGGGTGATCGCCCCCGTGATGAGATCGCGGACAATGATGCCCTTGGCCTGGCCATCCACGAGGACAAGATCGAGCATTTCGGAGTTGGTGTGCAGCTGGACACCGCCGTCACCGACCTTGCGCGACAGGGCGCTGTAGGCACCAAGGAGGAGTTGCTGGCCGGTCTGGCCGCGGGCGTAGAAGGTGCGGGATACTTGGGCGCCGCCGAAGGAACGGTTGGCGAGCAGGCCGCCGTATTCGCGGGCGAAGGGCACACCCTGCGCGGCGCATTGGTCGATGATGTTGACTGAGACTTCGGCGAGGCGGTGAACGTTGGCCTCGCGGGCGCGGTAATCGCCGCCTTTCAGCGTATCGTAGTAGAGGCGGTGGACCGAGTCGCCGTCGTTCTGGTAGTTCTTGGCGGCGTTGATGCCGCCTTGGGCGGCAATGGAGTGGGCGCGGCGCGGGCTGTCGTGGAAGACGAAATTCTTAACCTTGTAGCCCAGCTCGGCGAGGGTGGCGGCACAGGAGGAGCCGGCGAGGCCGGCACCGACGACGATGACCTCGTATTTCCGCTTGTTGGCCGGATTGACGAGCTTGATCTCCGTCTTGTGCTTGCGCCACTTGTCGGCGAGCGGGCCGGAGGGAACCTTGGATTCGAGTTTGGCCATGGCGGAAAATCAGACGTGCGCGTGAACCTTGCCCACGAGAACCGCCAGTGGGATGGCCGCGTTGAGGAGGAAATAGAGCCAGCAATAGACGACAGCGAAGCGCTCGACCTGGCCGGTCCATTTCTCGTTCTTCAGTCCGAGCGTCTGAACCGCGCTGACGATGCCGTGGCTGAGGTGGTAAGCTAGGATGCCGACGGCAATCACATAGAAGCCCGAGACCAGCCAGTTGCTGAATCCCTGCACCATCATGGTGTGAACGTCGCGGACCAGAGTGCCGTCCGTGAGCCGGAAGGTGGACTCGTTCCATTCGGGCGAGCCGACGCGCAGCGTGTAATGGGCGAGATGGAACGGCACAAAGGCCAGCACAACGAGCCCTGTGCGCGCCATGAGACGCGAGGCCAGCGTGGCCCGGTTGACCTGCTCGACACCGTAGGCCTGCGGCCGGGCAGCACGGTTTTCGAGGGTAAGCTGGATGGCCAGCCACACATGGATGACCAGGCAAAACAGTAGAAAACCACGTATGAGCCACAAGGCCGCGCCGAGCGACTCGAGCATGTGCGCATAGGCGTTGATCTTGGCGGGCGGCAGAAAGATTTGCAGGTTGCCGATGAGGTGACCTGTGACAAAACCGAACAACACCAGTCCGGTGAGGGCCATCAGGATTTTTTTGCCGATGGACGACTTAAATAGTGAACCGAGAAGATTCATCGCGGAAATGCAGGGGTGCGGGCGGTGGAACGAGCGTCAGACCGGGATAGATAAACCAACGCCCTGAAATAATGTAAAGGCCTCGCCCACCCGCCCTACCGAATAAGTAGGGTGCCTAAATTGGCTGAGAAGGCCAGCCCTCTAGGCGACGACGTGACGCCAAGGGTTGCCGTCGACGCAGCTTCCACAGGCTCTGCACATCGATTCATCAGGCCGCAGCACACG
>DAORVZ010000554.1:0-1786 GCA_035434005.1 Lacunisphaera sp. | reverse complement strand
CAATTCAAGAAACGGCGCAAAGGCGCAGATACCGGCATTGCTGACCAAAATATCGAGGCCGCCGAGCTGTTCACCGGCCGCCCGCACCATGGCCCGCGCCGCGACAGGATCGCCGACATCCGCCGCAAGCGGGTGGATCTTCGTGCCGCTCTCCCGGGCCAGAGCCTGAGCCTCGCTCCGGGCTTTGGCTTCGTCGTCAAAGTGGTTGATCACCACATCGCAGCCCGCCCGGGCCAGGGTGCGGGCGAAAGCGAGGCCGATGCCGCGCGAGCCGCCGGTGACGAGCGCGCGTTGGCCGTGGAGTGAAAGCGACGGTTCCATGGGGCTGGATGACGGCGCATTTTCCCCTTCGCGGCGGGCGAAGGCCATCCGGTAGGTGGGCCGTTTTGCGACAAAACCGGCTTGGAATGCGTCACGCCCCGAAATACTGCTGGGCGGTGAGCCGTGCCGTCGGATTTGACTATCTCCCCGTGTCGAGCGCCGATGTGCGCCGCGAAATCTATGTCACCAGCGTCGGGCGTCTGCGTTATGCGGCGGGGCAGGCCTACCCTTGCCCGGGTCATCCGGCGGAATACGGTTTCGACTGGCAGCGCGGCCGGACGCTCGGTGATTTTGCCCTGGTGCTGTTGGAAGCCGGCCGGGGTGAGTATGAGGATCGCGCGCTGGGCCGCCTGGCGTGGAAGGCCGGCGAGCTGCTGCTGCTGCCGCCCGGCGTCTGGCACCGCTATCGCCCGCAACGCGCGGTGGGTTGGACGGAATCCTGGCTGTGCGTGAACGGCGACTACCTGCATCGCCTGCGCGCCAAGGGGATTTTCCCGCGCGGCGCGCTGCTCCGGCAATTGCGCGACAACCGCGCCTATGGCCGGGCCCTGGCGGGCGTCCAACAGCTCGCGCGCAGCGGCAACACGCTCCGGCTGGCGGCGGCGGCGCTGGACTGCGTGGCTCTCGCGGTGGAGGCCGACGAGGTGCGGCACCGCGGCCTGAGCGGTGCCGCGAGTGCGGACCCCATGCTCAACCTCGCGCTGGACCACATCTGGCTGAACAGCCACCGCCCGCTCACGGCCGGCAGCCTGGCCGACACACTCGGCCAGACCCGGCGGACCTTGGAGCGCCGCTTCGCGCTGCATCATGAGCGCACCATCGCGGAAGAAATCCGGTGGTGCCGCCTGCGGCGCGCCAGGCAACTGATCGCCGAGAGTCAGATGTCGCTCAAGGAAATCGGTTTCGCCGCCGGCTTTGGCGGCGCCCAGCGCCTGCGCCGGGCCCTGCGGATGCCCGGGTGAAGCTTATTTGAGCCGCACTGCGATGGTCGTGGAGATCGCGTCGGGCACGGCCGCAGGCAATTGGGTGAGGACTGCCCCGCCCGAGTCGCGGGTGACTTTGAGGGTAGCGCCGCCGAGCAGCGTGGCGGAGGCAACCTCGCCGCGCAGACCGGGCACGGTGAGCCGGCCGTCGGCCGGCCAGGCGAAGACGTGCAGGTAGAGCGTGGTGCCGTCCGGGCCCTGCTTTTGCGTAATGCGCCCCCAGGCGGGTTTGCCGACCGGACCGGCGGTCGTGCCGTAGTTGGCCTCGCCGTTGCGCGCCAGCTAGGCGCCGGTCTCGCGGAGGCGTTCGACCGAGCCGGCCGGGATCACGCCCTCACCGACCGGACCGACGTTGAGCAGGAAATTTCCGCCCTTGCTGGCAATGTCGATGAGGTTGCGGATGACGGTCTCGATGGGCTTGAAATCCTCGTCCCCGAGATAATAGCCCCAGTGCCGGTTGAGCGTCATGCAGGTCTCCCACG
>DAORVZ010000553.1:0-1789 GCA_035434005.1 Lacunisphaera sp. | reverse complement strand
TGACGGGAATGGTGAGCCTGATCTGGTATTCGGAGGCCGGGGCGGCCTTGAGCAGGGAGGGTTCGGAGAAAACAAAGAAGATGAAGGTCAGGAGCGCCGCCATGATGCCGCTGCCCATCTTGGGAAAGGCACCGCGCAGCGTCGATTCGACCGACTTGAAAAGCCGCTGGTCCACCGAACGCAGCAGCAGGAAAATGCCGCCCAGGCAGGCCGCATACTTCACCACCAGGGCAATCTCCGGGTGCCGCAGGGTAAAGCCCGCCCCGAGTTCAAACTCAGGGCCGGTGCCGCGCGTGACCGGCGCCTGCCGCTGGACGAGTTGCTCGACAGCACCCTGGCCGTGGGCCAGCGCCAGCTGCAGATGGGCCGCCCCGGGCTGGCCGAAGGCGATGAGGTAATGGGCCACGCGATCCGCCGACTTGGTCATGAGCGCAGCCGTGTAGATGACCGGGAGGTGCTCGGGAGCGACCCGCGCCAAGTGGGCAAACTGTGCCACCGTGCCCAGACTGCCAGTGGTGCGCAGCAGCTCCGAGAGCTGCACCCAGTTCAACCGCCGTCCGAGCGTCAGGATATCGAGATAAAAATCCTCGAGCTCGCCCATCTGCCCCGTCTGCACCGCAGTCTCGGCGAGGGTCCGCACTCCGCGCTGCAGGCCGGACGAGAGATGCTCCGTCTGCCAGAGGTAGGCGGTGAGCAGGATGACGGCATCCAGCGGCTGGCCACCGGCCTGATTGGCCGGCACGAAACGCTGCGTTGAGTCAAGGGTCGCCGTCTTGAGGAGCGTCTGCACGCCAGGCAGGCGCGAGACGCTTAGGTAGCGACGGAGATTTTCGCGGGCCTGCTGGGTCACCATGAAACCCAGCACCGGCTGCGAATCGGCGGAGGCTGCCGCTGTGCGGCTGCCGAGGAGAGGTTCCAGCGCGATGTCCCACCCGCCCCACGGTATCATCTCGCGGTGCTTCCCGACAAAATCCGCAAACACGACCCCCAGCATGGCGGCTCCGGGATCTCCGACCTGACGCGCCGTCTCCAGCACGAGGGCCGCCGGGCCGGGTTTGTCGAGGTCGAGCAGTTCGCGGCCGAAACCGGATACGCTCGGGGTATTGCGACCGGCTTCCCGCAGCAACGCCGGGTTGAGCGACTTCACGTTCACCGGGAGCAACCAAGCCACGGCCAGCAGCCCCACGCCGAGCGCCAGCCAGAGCTGCCAGAGGGCAGAGCGGGCGCCGGTGGCGCGATCAGGCGGAGACATGGGTGAAGGCATAACAACGAGCTGGTCGGAAACAAATTTATTTGCGGCATTCAGCCGGGGAAATAACGTGCGCGGACTCCCCCCTGACCCATGGTGCTGAAAATAGTTCATTTCAATGAGCCTGTCCTGAGAAAAAAGGGCGCGAAAGTGACGGACTTCCATCCCGGGCTGGCGCGGCTGGCGGCCGACATGACCGATACCATGCACGCGGCGGAAGGCATCGGCTTGGCCGCGCAGCAGATTGGCCAGGCCATCCAGCTCTGTGTCGTGGACCTGCGCCCGGCCGAAGCCGAATTCGCCTGGGAATACGACGGCGCTCGGCCGCCCCTGGAGATCTTCATGCCCCTGACCTTGATTAACCCCGAGGTTGCTGCCGTGCCGAGCCCCACGACCGTCTATGAGGAGGGCTGCCTGTCCTTCCCCCAGATCCGCGGCGATGTGGTGCGCCCCGACGAGATCACGGTGAAATTCCAAGACCCCGCCGGTCACGCCCATGTGCTGCGCTGCACGGGGCTGCTCTCGCGTTGTGTGCAGCAC
>DAORVZ010000552.1:0-1791 GCA_035434005.1 Lacunisphaera sp. | reverse complement strand
CGACCTCATCCTGCTGCCGCACTGGCTTGAGCCGATGCTCGCGGCCTTCGCCCTCTTCCCGGACGCCGGGCTCGTCGGCAACGTGCAGTTCAACGCCGCCACCGGCGCCGTGGACCACACAGGCATCCATTTCAACCATCAGGGCAAGCCGGCCCACCGCTCCGACCTGCCCCGCACCACGCGCTGGCTGGGCTGGCCCGCGTATCGCCGCGCGGATGCCCTGACCGGTGCCTGCTTCGGCCTGCGGCGCACCGTCTGGCAGCAACTCGGCGGCTTTGACGAGGGCTTCCTCAACGGCAGCGAGGATATCGATCTCGCCCTCCGCGCCACGGCCGCCGGGTTCACCCACTATATCGCGCTCCGCAGCGTCGTGCGGCACCACATCAGCGCGTCCGCCGGCCGCAACCTGCGCAACGAGCAGAACACCTACCGGCTTGTCCAACGCTGGGCGGAGCAGATAACGGCCCTCGCCGCGAAGGACTGGTGCCGCCAGCAGGTCATCACCCACGCGGACCAATCCGGCGTGTTCGACTATCACCTGGTCCACGCCGCCCTCGCCTATTGGCTGGGTCTCCCGGTGCCCCCGGCCGCCGTCCGCGCGGGCGTCGCAGCCGCGATGGCGCGGGAACGCCAGCGCTGGCGCGAGTTGCTTGAGGGTGCGGCCCCGCCGCCGCCCCCGCCGCCGGTTCGGACCGACCAGATCTAGCCCGCCCGCTCCACCGAACGCACGACCGATTGCGGCCGACGGTTCACCGTCAGGAACATCCGGCCGACGTATTCGCCGATCAGGCCGAGCACTACGAGCTGAGTGCCGGAGAAAACCAGCAGCGCACCCATCAGTGAGCCCCAGCCGTAGTCCGGCCCCTTGTCGGTGTAACGCAGGTAGAAAATGACGCCCAGCCCGAGCAGCCCGGCCGCCGCCATCACCAAGCCCAGCAGCGTGGCCAGCCGCAGCGGCATCACCGAAAAATTCACGAACGTGCTCAGCCACAGCCGCAGCAGCCGGCGCAGCGTGTAGCCGCTCTGCCCCGCCGCGCGTTCCGCATGTCGCACCTCGAGCGCCCCGAGGTTTTGCGTCACCTGTAGAATGAGTCCGTCGATGTAGGGATAAGGCCCCTCGTGCGCGGCGACCTCCTTCGCCACAAACGCGCTCACGCAGCGGAAACTGGAAAGATAAAACCCCTCCGGCTTGTCGAGCACCCAGTCGGTCAACCGGTTGGTCAGCCAGCTGCCGAAGTTGCGGAACGCCGAGTGCTCCTTCTGGCCGTAGTGTCCGTAGACCGCGTCGAGGCCCTCGCGTCTGGCATGCGCCCAGAGCTTCACGGCCTCGGCCGGCGGGTTCTGGCCGTCGTCGTCGAGATTGACAACATAGGCGCCGCGCGCGTGCCGGTAGCCGGTGAGCACGGCGTTGTGCTCGCCGTAGTTGCGGGCGTGGTTGACAAAGATCATCGGGATGCGTGCGTCGCGCAGCAGCTCGCGGCACAGGCCCGCCGTGGCGTCTCGACTGCCGTCGTTGACCAGCACCAGCTCGTGGCCGCCGTCGATGGTGAGCCCCTCGATCTCCTTCACCAGGGGGACGAGTGTGTCCGCACTGTAATAGAGCGGGATGACGAAGCTCAGGGCGGGTGTCATGGGGTGCGACGGCGGAGTGTTATGTTTTTCGCGCCACAGTCAGCACGGAACTTTGGCCGGGCGGCGCCCCGCGACAAACACCGAGCTGCCGAGCGGCGAGGCCCACCCGGCCTGCTGCCACCGGCACTCCAGCCCCGCCATCGCGGCGAAGACCGCCTC
>DAORVZ010000551.1:0-1792 GCA_035434005.1 Lacunisphaera sp. | reverse complement strand
CGGCGACCAGTGCACGGTCTACCTCCGCCTCGACGGCGACCGCATCGGTGACATCTCCTTCGAGGGCTCCGGCTGCGCCATCTCCCAGGCCAGCGCCTCCCTCATGACCCTCAACCTCAAGGGCAAGACCATCCCCGAGGCCGAGGCCATCTACGCCGACGTGCACAAGCTCGTCACCACCGGCAAGGTGGAAGAGGACAACCTCTCAGACCTCGCCGCGCTCGCGGGCGTCCACCAGTTCCCCGCCCGCATCAAGTGCGCCACGCTCGGCTGGCACGCCGCCCTCAACGCCGCCAAGGGCGACCCGATCACCGCCACGACCGAAACCCACAAGGATTGAGCATGCCCTCCGCCTGGGACAACGTCCGCGCCGATTTTCCGATCCTGCACCAGCAGGTGAACGGCAAGCCGCTGGTCTATCTCGACAACGGCGCCACCTCGCAGAAGCCACGCCCGGTGATCGACGCCCTCGTCCGTTACTACGAGCGCGACAACAGCAACGTCCACCGCGGCCTGCATACGCTCTCGATGCGCGCCACCGACGGCTACGAGGGCGCCCGCGCACGCATCGCGAAGTTCATCAACGCCGCCGACCCGGCCGAGGTCCTGTTCACGCGCGGCACCACTGAGAGCATCAACATCGTCGCCCGCAGCTGGGGCCACGCCCATCTGAAGGCCGGCGACATCGTGCTCACGACGGAATTCGAGCACCACTCCAACCTCGTGCCCTGGCAGCAGGCCGCGAAGGCCGCCGGCGCCACGCTTAAATACGTGCCGTTGCTCGGCATCGATGGCGAAGGCGGGCTGGACATGGCCGCGCTCGACAAGCTGCTCACGCCACAGGTGAAGCTCTTCGCCTTCACGCACATCTCGAACACCCTCGGCACGATCAACCCCGTGGCCGAGCTCTGCCGCCGCGCGCGCGCCGTCGGCGCCGTCACTGTGATCGACGCCGCCCAGTCCATCGGCCACGCGCCGCTCGACGTGCAGGCGATCGGCTGCGACTTCCTCGCCTTCTCCGGCCACAAGATGTGCGGCCCCACCGGCATCGGCGTCCTCTACGGCCGCCGCGCCCTGCTCGACAAACTCGCCCCCGACGAGACCGGCGGTGGCATGGTGGTCAGCGTCACCTACGAGGGCGCCAGCTGGAAACCAGCCCCCGAGCGCTTCGAGGCCGGCACGCCCAACGTCGCCGGCGCCATCGGTCTCGGCGCGGCCTGCGATTACCTCGATGCCCTCGGACGCGACAAGATCGCCGCGCACGACGACGCGCTGATCAAGATTGCGATGGAGAAGCTCACCGCCCTGCCCGGCATCCGCATCATTGGCCCGCGGAAAGGGGCCGAGCGCAGCGGGCTCGTCAGCTTTGCCTTCGATAACGTCCACGCGCACGACATCGTGACCTTCGCCGACGAGGACGGCGTCGCCCTCCGCGGCGGCCACCACTGCAACCAGCCTTTGATGCGCAAGCTCGGCCTGACCAGCACGACCCGCGCGAGCTTCTACCTCTACAACACCGAGGAGGAGATCGACCGTTTGGTGAAGTCGCTGCAGAGAATCCAGAAGTTCTTCGCAGGCTGAGGATCGGGGCGTAAAGCCACTCCTACGGTCTCTGCACCCAAGCCATCGCCTTGCTCGCGAGCTTGTCGAAGGCCGTCACGCACAGCTCGAGGTGCTCCTCCTTGGTGTCCTCGATCTTGTTGTGACTGATGCCATGCAGGCTCTGGACAAACATCATCACGGTCGGCACGCCGGCCCCGCAGGTCTCGGCGGCGTCGTGCAGCGGGCCCGA
>DAORVZ010000550.1:0-1799 GCA_035434005.1 Lacunisphaera sp. | reverse complement strand
AAGGCCTCGGCGGCCCCGGTGGCTCGGACCTCCTCCCGCGTGGCGGCATCGGTCCAGTATTTCCAGAACAAAGGCTCCTTCAGCCGGCCCTCCTGGTATTCGCGCTCCCAGGCCAGACTCCACTCGCCGCGCAGCGGGCTGTAGACCTGCTGCAGCATGGTGGCGCTCACGCAATACAGGCCCGCCGTGGTCTGATACCAATGGTGGGGAAACTTGAAGTCGTTTACGGAAGGCAGACGGTGCGCGTCGATATGGTAGTAGTCGGGTTCACCCGAGCCGAAGTAGGAGAGAAACACGGGCGCCGCCTGCGCGCCGGTGTTGTTCCGATCCAGCCAGGTCTTCAGGCCTGGGAGATCCTGCCCCCAGTCGAGCGAGCTATCCACCAGGAGACGCCAGCCTTGGGTCGGGCCGCCGGCGAGAACATTGAAATAGGCGAGGTAATGCGGGTGGGTGCGAGCCGCGACCAGTGCTTGTGAGGCCACGAGGGCAGCGGCGAATACGAGTCGCACGCGCGGCACCCGGGACAGTCGCCAGGCGGCGACGCCGGCGACGATGAACACCGCCGGATAGAGCGGCAGCAGGTGGCGCTGGCCAATGTTGAGGTGGCTGGTCAGCGCCACGCCGCCGTAGACGACCACCAGTGCCAACAACGGCGCGAGCCGAACCGCCCACACCCCGAACCGGGTGTGGTTTCGCACGGCCGCGAGGATGGCGAGAACCAAGCCGGCGAGCTCGGCGGGGGTTGATTTCCAAAGGAAGGCCAGCGGAAAGAACTGCACCCAGCCTTGCGTGCTGTAATCGCCGGCGAGAAAGGCCGCCCGCAACTGTGACCCGACATAGGCGTGGGTGTAGCCGAAGAGGAACGCCTCCGGCAGCAGATGCCACTGCCGGAGGAAATCGATCACCGGTCTCTGCCAGCCAACCTGGCTGAGCATCCAGTCCCAGCTGCGGATGAAATGGTCCGCCGGGGGCAGGCCGGGAGCGAACGCCGTGTAGCGGAAGCCGAAGAACGCCCAGATCACCAGCACCGCCGCCGCGCCGTGCAGTGCAAGGCGACCAATGACCCGGCCGGGCCGCCGCTCCGCCACGGGCTGCCGGGCAAGATGCAGGACTGTCAACAGCACGAAGATCGGCAGCAGCAGCACGGCGGAGAACTTGGCCACGCAGGCCAACCCGAAGATCAGGGCGCTGGCGAGGATCCGGCCCGGCCCGGAGCCGTGCAGCTGCCACCAGTAGGCTCCGGTGCTGGCCGCGAGGAAGAGGGCGGCGGCGGCATCCGAGGTGGCGATCGGTCCGTGCGCCAGCCAAGTCGGTGAAAAGGCAAACAACCCGAGCGCGGTGAGTCCGGCGGCCGGGCCGGCCAGCGCCCGGGCCCAGATGAATACCAGCAAGCCGGCCCCAAGGCTGAAGAGCAGGGTCAGCGCCCGGGCGCGCATCAGCAGCGGCCAGTGGTCGTTGCCGCTTTCGTAGAAGAACTGGTAGCTCATCACGTAGACGTCGGACGTGCGCCAGTAGGGGTTGTTTTCCAAGGGAGGAGGCTTCGCCCCGGCCAGCACTGCGGGCAGACCCTGCAGGCGCTGGGGCAGCACGCCATTATCCGGGTGGATGCGGTAGTCGCCGAACCGGTCGAACAAATAGCCGCCCGTGAGGTGGAAGATCTCGTCGGCCGTCACGCTTTTGCCGGCGAGAGCCGACAAGCCGAGCGCGGCGTGCACAGCCAGCAGGATCGCCACGGCCGCAGCCGTGAGCCAGGAGCGGCGGCGGTCGGCAGGATTGGTCATGCGCGGCTCACCTCAACG
>DAORVZ010000549.1:0-1801 GCA_035434005.1 Lacunisphaera sp. | reverse complement strand
GGGCGAAGGACTCAGCTGTAGGAGGGGCTTTATGCCCCGATTCGAGCGCGGCGGGATCAGCGGATCGGGGCGTAAAGCCCCTCCTGCTGTTTTCGGATGCAACCCGCCGCGCATAGTGCCCGGTCGCCACGGCGGCGAAGCCCTCGGCCTTTGCGTAGTTCACGAACACACCGAATTTCATCTCGCGGTTGCACATCACGTCGGGGTTGGGCGTGAGGCCGCGCTGGTAGCCGTCGAGCAGGTAGTCCACCACGAGGCGGCGATAGTCCGCCATCAGGTTGACGACGCGGAACTCGATGCCGATCTTGTCGGCCACGGCCCGGGCGTCGTCGATGTCCTGCATCCAGGGGCAGTGGCCGATGACGTTGTCCTCGTTGATCCAGTTCTTCATGTAGGCACCGACGACGTCGTGCCCCTGCTGCTTGAGCAGGAGCGCGGCGACACTGCTGTCAACGCCACCGGACATGGCGACGAGGATGCGCTCGGAGGACATGGTGCGAGAGAAACCACGGAATACGCGGAATACACGGAAAAAAATCCAGGTAGGGGCGCGGCTTGACCGCGCCCGGGCGTGGTCAAGCCACGCCCCTACAGGACTTGGTTTCTCAGCGCTTGCGTGGTGCGGCAACTGCTGGAAAGTGGCCTCCGTCCGTGAACACCTGCGCGCCTTTCACCTCCGATCAAGCCCAGCGCATCGCCCGCGCCTGGCTGAGCTCGACATCGTCGGGCATCATCGAGCTGGATGCCGACTGGGCGGGGGCATCGCTGCCGCTGCTGGCCCCGGGGGACAAGGCCTTTGCCTTCGACGACCTCCGGCCGGCCCCGCCGTCGCTCTACGCCGACGAGGCTGCCTATTACGTCGATGAGGCCGGGCAGGTGGTCTTCGTGCTGGATCCGGCGGAGCACAGCTGGGTGGAGTTTGGCAAAATGCCGGTGTATGTGGCCGGTGATTTCAACGGGTGGGAGGAGGCGATCGGGCAGGCGGATTGGGCGTTGGAGCCGGGCGAGCTCAACGGTCGTGTGGTCTGGCTGGTGCGCCGTCCGCCCGCACTGCTGCTCCGGGAGCCGCCGCACCAGTTCAAGTTCATCACCGGCGACCGTCGGTGGCTCGAGCTGCCGCGGGAGGCGACCAACCTCGTGCCGGATGGCAAGGGGCATTTCAACCGCGCCCTCCTCAGCCACCGCACGGGCCGCAATCTCTTCGAGTTCATCACGACCGAGCCGGTGCTGCTCAACCAGACTTACACCGTCATCCATGTGCGCGACGGCAAGGAGGCGCCGAAGACGCGCGTGCGGCTGGGCAAATTCTTCCACGAACTGCGCAGCGATCTCGCCCTCGGGGCGATCGTGCGCCGCGGGGAGACCACCTTCCGGCTGTTCGCCCCGCGCGCGAAGCACGTGCGGCTGTTCCTCTGTGAGAAGCTGGAGGGGATGGACGCGGCGTTCGGTTACGAGCTCGACCGGCGCGCGGAGCCGGGTGGCGGCTGGCACGGGGTGTGGGAGGCGCATCTCGACCGCAACCTGCACGGGTGGTATTACTGGTATACCGTCAGCGGCCCGCACGACGTGTTTGGGAATTTCCAGCCCGGCCAGCGCGTGCTGGATCCCTACGCAGTGGCGGCGGTGGGGCGTGCGGGCCCGGGCCTCGTGCTTGATCCCGCCTGGGTGGGGCGGGGGGATCGCAGCTTGGCGACTCCGGCCTGGCAGGATCTGGTGATCGCGGAGGCCCACGTGCGCGATCTGGCGGCGCACGCGCCCATCGCCTTGAGCGCGGGGGAGCGGCTGGGTTTCACCGGCCTGA
>DAORVZ010000548.1:0-1802 GCA_035434005.1 Lacunisphaera sp. | reverse complement strand
ATGTGAAATATTATTACACCTTGCTTGATAAGGTTGCCGACGCGGAAAAGAAACGCGCCGAGGCCGCCGCCGCTGCCGCCGCCGCGGCCAAAAAAGCCTAACCCTCTTATCCGACAATCATGAACAAGTCATATTTGATCGTCCCCGGCGTCCTGCTGGTGGTGTTTGTCCTCCTCTACAACAGCGCCGTGAGTGACATGCGCCAGAAGGAAGCCGACCGCATGGCCAAGGTTGAAGCCGCCGCCAAAGTCGAGGCCGCCCGCAAGGCGGAACTCGACCGCAAGGCCCAGGAAGACGCCGTTCGCCGTCAGGAAGAGCGCGCCGCCGCCGACAAGGCCAAGGAGGAAAAGAAGGAGAAGGATTACCAGGATGCCCTCGCCGCCCTCCGCAAGGAAGCCGACGACTATGCCACGCAAACGGCCAAGCTGACCAAGGAAGCCGCCGACCTCGAAGCCTCCATCATTCAAACGCGCAACGACAAGGAGCGCCTCACACGGGAAGCCCTTGAGCTGACCAAGCAGGTGGAACTCGCCAAAATCAACCGGCGCACCGCCGAGCTGGAGATCCAGCGCATGATGGAGATGGTTGCCATGAAGCTCTCGGACAGCTCGATCGCCACCCCGCCCCCGCCCCCGCTGGCCCCGGCGGGCAAGTAATCGCCCCCTTGTTTTTCCAGCCGCACCTTTCGGTGCGGCTTTTTTGTGTCCACCGCCACGGCGACCGTCCGCTTGGTCACTCGTCCCTGGCGCCGATCGCAGACTCCTAGCCGGCGACGGTTGCCCAATTGGTGTCATAGGCGCGGATGTTTACCCGCATGGACCAGTCATTGGCCCGCAGATTGCTTAAGCCACGACCGCAGACCTGCCAACTGATCCAACACCAAAACACCAACCCATGAAAAATATCACTATTATCCTCGCGACACTCCTCACCGGTGCCTCGCTTTTGGCCCAGACTCCGACCGCAGCACCGGAAGCCTCCGCTTACACCATCACCCTGGATTTCCCCTACGCCACGAAATACGTCTTCCGTGGCGTGTCGTATGCCAAAGACTCACTGCAAGCATCAGTCAAACTGACCTCGGGAGGCTTCTATGCTGGCATTTGGAGCAATGCCCCGCTCGACAAGGGCTACGAGTTGGAGGTCGACTACTTCGCCGGCTATAATTTCTCCCTGCAAGCGGGCTGGACTCTCGACCTTGGCGCCACGCTCTACAGCTATCCGGGCCTGAATGGCGGCGGCGACAAGACGACCTTCGAACCCTACCTTGGCCTGAACGGCGCGTTTGGTTCGGTCACGTCGGCCACCTACGCCTACTACGACACAACTCTGGAGGTCTTCACCGCGCAGCAGACGTTCGGATACAGTGTGCCGATCAACGAGCACGCGGCATTTAATGTCTCGGCTTCCCTCGGCCATGCGTCTCCGGACTCCGGCAGCGGCTACACCTACTATGGTCTGGGTGCCACGATCCCCTATAAGCTGAACGACCGGGCCACCGTCACGGTGGGGGCCCAGTATGCCTCCCACGACCTCAGTGGCGTGGATGACAACCACTTCTGGGGCACCCTCGGTTTCGCCTACACCTTCTGAGCAACCCCCTGTGACCGTGGAGCATCCCGTCCCGCTCGCGCGGGCCGGGATTTCTTCCACGCCAGCGTTGTGTCTCGTGTGGAGCGCGGGCGACCTCGCCCGCGAAACCCTCACGCCACGGCCGGTGCTTTCAGCGAGTTCAGCAGCCGCTCGATCTTGTCGCACGCCAGCGAGAGCTTCTCCTCGTTGGCCGTGAAACAGGCGCGCAC
>DAORVZ010000547.1:887-1811 GCA_035434005.1 Lacunisphaera sp. | reverse complement strand
TTCGCGCGCCGCTTCCTCCATCTCGGACTGAATGTCACGGGCTTCTTCCGCGCTGACCTCGGCGTCGGCGAGTCCGCCCGCTGCATGGCCCGGGCCGCCGAAGCGGACCGACTGCCCCTCGCCCTCGTGGATCTGCGGCTGCCGTGCAAAAATCCGCTGACCGACGGCACCTTCGCCGCGCGCCTGCAGACGGACAATCCGTATCCGGTGAATGTCTTTCACGTCGATCCGCCGGGCATGCGCGACCTCGATCACCACCACGGCGCGGGTTTCCGCCGCGGCAAATACAACATCGGCTACTGGGCCTGGGAACTGCCGGAGTTTCCGGACGCGTGGATCCATTGCTCCGGCTATTGCGACGAGGTGTGGGCGCCGTCACGCTTCGCCGCCGAGGCCATCGCGCAGAAGGTGCCCGTGCCGGTGCTGGTGATGCCGCACGCGATTTCGTTCGCGCGGCCTGCCGGAGATTTCCGCGCCAAGTTCGGCCTGCCCGCCGGTCAGTTTCTCTTTCTCTTTCTCTGCGACCTGAATTCCTACGCGGAGCGCAAGAATCCAGCCGCCGCGCTCGCCGCCTTCCGTCGCTCCGGCCTGGCCGGCCGCGGCGCGACCCTCGTGATCAAGGTGCACAACACCGCCGGCAACCCCGCCGACTTCGTGCGCCTGCAGGCCGCCGTCGCCGATCTGCCCGGCACCGTGCTCATCACCACCACTCTCAGCCGGGCGGAAATCTACGAGCTGGAGTCGGCCTGCGACTGCTTTGTCTCTTTGCACCGGTCCGAGGGTTTCGGCCTCGCGCTCGCGGAGTGCATGTATCTCGGCAAGCCTGTCATCAGCACGGACTGGTCCGCCACGGCCGAGTTCATCACGCCCCAGAACGGCTGCCCCGTGCGCGCGGCGACTGTCACGCTCGATCGCAACCACGGC
>DAORVZ010000547.1:0-877 GCA_035434005.1 Lacunisphaera sp. | reverse complement strand
CGGCCCCTACGCCAAGGGTCAGGTCTGGGCCGAGCCCGACCTCGCCCACGCCGCCGAGTGGATGCAGCGCCTCGTCGCCGACCCGGCCCTCGGCTCCGCCCTCGGGGCCGCCGCGCGCGCCACCATGGAGCGGGATTTCTCACCCGCCGTCATCGGCGCCCGTTATCGCCGCCGGCTCGAGGCCATCGCCGGTTGGTGATCAACCGGGAGGCGCCGTTGAGGGGCGTCGCTTAGCTCACGCGACTTTGCGCAGCCAGATCTGTCCACCGCCGCCGCGCAGACAAAGCGGCATCCGCTCCCGAAAAAACGCCTGATGATGATTGAAGAGCCAGCCGGTGAAGAGTTCAATCTGTAGCGTCTGGTTAAACATCAGCAGCGCACGCAGCAGATATTGTTCGTTCCACGCCCGCCCCTCGGCATACCACTCGCGCGGGTATTCCAAATTGCCCGCCACGTCGTGGATGTGGATATGCACGCCGCGCGACAGCGCCGGCAATACGTCGAAATACAGCCGGTTCACATCGCTGCCGATTTTGCTCACATGCGAGGAGTCGATGAAAAGCACGTCTCCGTCGCCCAGTTCCGCGAAGACCTCGAGCGGCACCTCCTGCACCCGTTTCTCGATCAACCGCACCCGGCTGCCGTCACCCCCGCGCAGCAGCGGCCGCAACCGCGCCATGTCGGGATCGATGAACGTCAGCTGCATTTTCCCGCCCAACACGTGCTCGTTGATATCAAGCATCGCGGCGGAACTGAAACCTGAGCCGACCTCGATCACGCGGCGCGGCGCGAGATGCCGCAGCATGCCATAGAGCATGAGCCCGTCGAAGTGTCCGTAAGAGGGATTTTCGAGGTAATAACGACGACCCGGCACGGG
>DAORVZ010000546.1:0-1820 GCA_035434005.1 Lacunisphaera sp. | reverse complement strand
GGTTGCTCATTAGAAGTATTTCTTCTCGGGCCGAGACGCCCGAACGATTGGGTTATCCCGGATGAACTTGGATGAGTCCTGCTTGTTACCCCAGAACCCGGGGTGCTCCTGCTCCCATCGCAGATAGTTTTGCAGGTCGAAAATGGCCGTCAGCTGGCCCAGTCCCTCAACGGTCTTACGGGGCGTCATCGCCTCCAGCCGTGCATTGTCCTTCATGCGCTGCTCCTGAAGGACTTTCTCTTTGCCGATGCCCAGATGGATACCCTTCATCACGCCGTCCCACCATGCGGTGTCGGTCTTGTCCCGGAATTTGGGGATGATGATATTGTTCATGTGGGTCTTGAAAGGGGTCTGCCGCCACCCCGGAGGATGACGGCAGAGTAACTACACGGGTTTAATAGGCCGTAAGGTCCACAGCCTTGAGGTAGATGTGGATCTCGCCAGCGGAGAGCTGGTCAAGGTCCGCACCAGTGGCCGTGAAGGTCGCCTGGATGCTGCCCGCGTCGAGAGCGACATAGCCGCTCTTTTTGGTCGCAAACGCCTCGCCGTTGCCAAGGAGGTAAAGAACCTCCGTGCCAGCGGTGGCGATTTCCGACGCCTCGATGAGGCCGTTGTCGTCATCGGTCGTGCCGCCATTCCAGCCCACGATGACCGTGAGGTTGGTGACGGACGCGCCGACGAAGCCGGCGCCGACGATCTTGTAGGCGGCAGCCTGGAAGGCGGTGCCGGCCGCGTAAGGCAGCAAGTTCATGCTCACCGCAGTATTCGCGCCACCGGCCGTAGCGATGTCGCTATAGGTGATGACGGACTTGTGGGTGAACCCGGTCTTGGCCTGTTCCTCAAGGGAGAGGATGGATGTTTTGAGTGCCATAGTATTGGTGCTCCTGGTTGGGGGTTAGGCGGTCGCGGCGAACTTGCCGAGGCCGAGCGGGTTCTTCACGCGGAGCGTATACCACGCCTTGTAGAAACCACGGGGACCACCACCCTCGTCTTCGAGGTCGTAGTGGGACGGGCCATCAGCGAAGGCGATCTCAACGAGGTCCGGGTTGATGACGTAGCCGCGCATACCCTGGGAGGCAGCGGAACCGTCCTTGGCCAGGAACAGGTCGGTGATGATGTCCAGCGTGCCGAAGTCACCCTCGTAGCGCAGAACATTCTTCGTGATCTTGTTGGTGCTGATGTCCTCGTTGGTGCGGTAGGAACCGTTGGCCTGACCGACGCGGGAGAAGTCCGAGAACTCCTTCTTCAGCGAGGTGCCGGCGAACAGCTTGAAGTTATCAAGCGAGCCGGTCTGGCTGTAGATGCTCTCCAGGACACCGTTGACATCCGACTCCGCGAAGGAGGCAGCCGCCGTGGTGTTGATGGAGGCCGCCGGGGTCAGGAACGGGGTCGGGACCGGGTTGCTGGCCTGGGCGGTGGCAAGAATCCACTGACCCATGCCGCGAGCCTTGGCCGCACCGGAACCGCCGCCGCCAGCCTGATTGGCCTGGTCGGAACCGATCACGGAGGCCATGTCGCGGCGAAGCTCGATGAGCTTCTTGGACTTGGCGGTGGCAACCTGATTGGCAACCGCAGCATCCTCGACCAGCTCCTCAAGATCCGACACGGACCACGAACGGTCCTGGCGCTGGACATGATTGCCGATACGGGCACGGTTGACGCCGGGGTTGGCGAAGGAGGTAACGTCAGAACCTTCCTCAACGGCCGTCAGGACCGGATCGGAAAGGTCGTCAACGACCCATTCAGTGTAGGAGGCTTTAGGGGCGCGGCCCTTTTTCAGCATCGAGAGCATCGGAGTAGCCTCCGGCTCGACCATGGTA
>DAORVZ010000545.1:0-1825 GCA_035434005.1 Lacunisphaera sp. | reverse complement strand
GCACAAGAGCCTCCCGTTCATTCCAAGTATGAACAGTGATACCATATGCTTTGAGCGCATCAATGTAGTCGAGCGAAGGTTTCACATCCCGGTCATTAACTATCGTGTAAGCTTGAATAGCATCGGTCCCTCGCTGTAGCCGCACATCATTGACAGCAAAAGCCACGGATGTCGCGAGATCCCGGGAAAGTGAATTTACCGCCTGCATGACTGATTCTGGGCGGCGACTGGTGGCGGAAAATCCAAAGTCGAAATGATGATCAAACCCGCTCCGCCCGGACAGCTTCAGATTGCGG
This sequence comes from Lacunisphaera sp., assembly GCA_035434005.1. Lineage (GTDB taxonomy): Bacteria > Verrucomicrobiota > Verrucomicrobiia > Opitutales > Opitutaceae > Lacunisphaera. The sequence goes on along the minus strand of DAORVZ010000545.1, from coordinate 1,529 downwards.
AAAAAAGAAACCCCGCGCTCCCGCAGAAAGGCTGCCACGTCCTCCTCGAAAAATTGAGCCACATGAGACTGCCCCATGACAGCCAGGTCGTGCATTGCCAGCATGGCCTGCATAAGGTTGTGCTTCTTTTGGGGGAAATCCCGGGGGGTGGCAGTGACGGCAAGTTCGCCACTTTTGTCCAGATGCACCCCAAATCCATTCAGGATTTGGCGGACATGCGCCTCGCGTTTGTCGGTATTAACATCCAAGCCCATGTCACTCAGGTCAGCTATGGTGTAGCCGTCATCGCTCAACCGCAGGTTGTCGCCCTGTTTCTCCACAAAAATCTGCATCTCGTCATTATGTGGATCAAGAAAGGGCGTGGATATGACCACGTGGTCAGGCGAGTCCTCGGTGTGGAATCCCTCCTTCAACCAAGCTAGGTAGTCGGCTATCAGGCGTTTTCCTTCGATCGCAAGCATGGCTAGATTTCAGTCTGAATCGGCGGCACGTCTCGCACATTGCAGAATTTCAGGAATGAGACCAGCCATGAATCGTCAGTCCCGTCCGCCGGAACGACAAATTTCGGCAGATCGCCGGGTAGATAGGCCACCCGGTCGCCGTATCCATCATGATAGAGGTGCAGATGCGTGCTGGTAAATCTCTCGCCGGGGCGGTGAGGTGCATCCGGTGGGTTCCGATGCGGCCGGCCCTCGATATCAATTCGCGCCAGCACATAGATCTTCCTGGCGCGGGTCTGAAACTTGAGCCGCGCTCGCTTTTTATTCCCGCGATCCAGATCGAGGATGAACTGCTCCCGCGTGCCGCGACCGTTCAAAATGTATTCCGCCGTGAAAGCCTGAACCCGGGGAAACTCCACGACCACGACCGAAGGCTCAAACTCCTTTGGCATTTCCAGCAGGCGGCTGGATTCGGCTTGCGAGAGAGACATGGACTTGCCGACAGGATGATGAATGCCATCGCACGTAGGCAACCCTCATTCGTGCTCAATTAAGCGTTCGGAGGTGGTGGTGGGGCTCACGTCACCCGGCCGTTGCCGCACCGGGGCGCGGTCCCAAAGGTCGGCGGGCAGGCGAGGGGGGAGTGGCCGCCCCACATCTCGGGCGGGAGCAGGCGGCGGTATTTGAAATTCGTCCGCAGCAGCGCGGTGTGGAGCCAGTGCCGCTGATAGACGCGAAACCACTCGCGGTCGTGCGGGCCGCTGAACCGCTCGCGCAGCCCCCGGCTAGTGCGGTAATACGCCTCCGTGCGGCGGCAGAGCCAGTCAATCCAGCGCTGCCGGGAAAAGCGGCGCTCGTGGGTGACGGCCTGCACCTCGTTCACGACGGCCTCGGCGGCGTTGTGGCAAAGGCTGGCCTGGAAGTCGGTGAACGGCGGTTGCGGCCGGGCAAAGGAGCGCCGCCACACCGGCCGCGTGCGCGGGTCGGTGGGCATCGGCAGGCCGGGCGGATCAGTCCGCCGCGCCGGCGGGAGCGGGATTTCCCGGGCCGCCTTGTCATTGCGAGGAACGCAGTGACGAAGCAATCCAG
>DAORVZ010000544.1:0-1829 GCA_035434005.1 Lacunisphaera sp. | reverse complement strand
GATCGACGTCATCCTGGTCGACCACCACCGCTCGACCGAGCCCGCCGCCACCGCGGCGGTGCTGATCAACCCGCACGTCTTCCCCACGGCCGGCGACGACGCCTGGCGCTACCTCTGCACCGTCGGCCTCGTCTTCAAGCTCGCCCACGGGCTGCTGAAGAAGCTGCGCGCCGAGAACCATCCGGTGGCGCTCACCATCGTGCTCAAGGACTACCTCGATCTCGTCGCCATGGGCACGATCGCCGACCTGGTGCCGCTGCAGGGCGAGAACCGCGTGTTCGCCCGCCACGGCCTGCGCGTGCTGGCCGAGACCCGCCGCCCCGGCCTGCAGGCCCTCATGCAGGTCTCCGGCCTCAAGCGCGAGCAGGGTCTCGTGCCGAGCGACATCTCCTTCCGCCTCGGACCGCGCATCAACGCCAGCGGCCGCCTGGCCGACGCGGCGCTGTCCGTCGACCTCCTGCTCAGCGAGGATCCCGCTTTCGCCGAGACGGCCGCCCGCCAGCTCGATCAGCTCAACCGGGAGCGGCAGGACATCGAGCGGCTCATCACCGAGCGGGCCGAGCGTTACGTGGAGGAAAACTTCCCGGCGGCGGGCGGCCTCGTGCTGTTCGACGAGGACTGGCACCCCGGCGTGGTCGGCATCGTGGCCGGGCGCATCTCGCGCAAATACAACCGCCCGACCATCGTGCTCGGCAACGAGGGCGAACTGGCCAAGGGCTCCGGCCGCGGGCTCAATGGCTTCAACCTGGTCGAGATCCTCGGAGCCTGCTCCACGTGCCTGGAAAACTGGGGCGGCCACCCCATGGCCGTCGGCATCACCCTGCAGAAACGGCGCATCGACGAATTCCGCGCGCGGTTCGACGAGGTCATCCGGGCGCAGGAGGGGGAGGTCGCCGCGTTGGGACTGGAACTTTCCGGCTGGATTGAGGCGACGGAGTTGAACGAGCAGTTGATGGCCGGGTTGGAGCAACTGCAGCCCTTCGGCATGGGCAACCCCGAGCCGATCTTCGGGGTGCGGGGCGTGCGGCTGCGCAACCGGCCGGATGTGTTCAAGGAAGTGCACTTCCGCTTTGCCGGGGAGGATGCCGCCGGGCGGCGCATAAGCGGTGTGGCCTGGAAGCTGGCCGACCGGCTGCCGCCCGTGGGGGTGCCGTTGGAAATGGCCGTGCAGCTGAACTGGAACCACTACAACGGCCGCAAGGTTCTCCAGATCGAGTTGCTGGATTGGCGCCTGGCGGGGGAGACGGCGCCCTAAATAGGCAAAACCGCGCTTGTCTTGCGGAGTCCGCTGGGATTCGTGAAGGCTGCTTTGCAACACTCCCATGTTTGAAACGCTGCTGAAGTATTTCGAGGGCTCACCCTTGTCCCTCTGGGGGCCGTTCCTCGTCCTGATCCTGTGCGGGCTCGGCCTGCCGGTCCCGGAGGACATCGTGCTCGTGGCCGCCGGGGCGCTGGGGGAGATCGACGGGCGCAGGTGGATCGAGGTCAGCGCGCTGATGTATGCCATCCTGACAACCGCGGCCGTGGCGGCGGATGTTGCAACGCAAGCTGGCCGAAGAGATTACGGTTTTTGTACACGGACAGTATGAATTGGACAAGGCCATCAAGGCGTCGAATATTTTGTTTGGAAACTCAACCTCGGAAGAGCTCAAAACGTTAGACAGCCAAACCTTCCTTGAGATTTTTGACGGCGTTCCGCAAGCCGAAGTTGCCATGGCCGATGTAAAAATCGGGATTGACATCGTAGAAGTGCTCAATGAGAAATCGGGTTTCCTAAAATCCAACGGCGAAGCCAGACGCGCCCTGACCGAAAACTCCATCGCAGTAAA
>DAORVZ010000543.1:0-1831 GCA_035434005.1 Lacunisphaera sp. | reverse complement strand
ACCTACCATGACAGCCCACACCCTCATCCGTAGATTCAGCGCGTTGGCGGCCTTGCTGGCCCTGACGCTGGCCGCCTCGGCCCAAACGCCCGCCACCAAGAGCTTCAACGTCCCCGCCGACCTAGCGACCAACGCCATCAAGGCGTTCTCGGGCCAGTCCGGCGTCGAGGTGTTAATGCCCACCGACGCGGTGAAGGGTGTCCGCACCCACGCCGTGGCCGGCGAGATGACGCCCCGCGCGGCGCTGGAGAAGATGGTGGCCGGCACCGGCCTCACCGTCATCCAGGACGAGAAGACCGGCGCCCTCGGCCTCCGCGCCGACCCCGCTGCGGCAAAAAACGCCGACAGCCGCGCGGCTGATGCCGACGCGGTGCAACCGGTCCAACACCTGACGAAAGTCATCAAGCTGGAGACCTACACCGTGCTCGGCTCCCGCATCCGCCAGGCGGAGAACGAGGGCCCGTCGCCCGTCAGCAACTATGACCGCGAATACATCCGCGCCACCGGCGCGATGACACTCGCCGATTTTCTCAACCAGATACCCCAGACCTATTCCGGCATCGCCTCCGGTCGCGGCAGCACGCCCAACGAGCTGAATCCCGAGTTCGGCCAGCGCACGGAGTCGAGCTCCCCCGCCTTCAATTTCGTGCTCGGCACGGCGGCGGCGCCTCCGGGCCAGACCGGCGTGTCGGGCGTCAGCCTCCGCGGCCTCGGCGCCGGCTCCACGCTCGTGCTGGTGGACGGCCGCCGCGCCGCGCAGTCCGGCAACGGCAACCGCGGGACCGACACCCGGCAGGGTTTCGTGGACCTCAACACCATCCCGCTCGGCATGGTGGACCGCATCGAGGTCAGCACCGACGGCGCCTCGGCCATCTACGGCGCCGACGCGGTCGCCGGCGTGATCAACATCATCCTCAAGAAAAACTACACCGGCACGGAGCTCAGCGGCGGCTACAAGGCCGCCGAGCACGGCGGCGGGCGCGAGCGCACGGCCTCCGTCATCACCGGCTTCAGCCATGGCAAGTTGAGCGGCTCGGTGGCGCTCGAATATTACGACCGGCAGAATCTCGCGGCCGCCGACCGGGCTTTTTCCAAGAACCAGGATCACAGCGCCATCGCGGCCGGGACCCTGCTCTCGACCGGCGAGACCATCTTCGGCCGTGATTACCGGCTCAACTATGGCTACCCCGCCGTCATCCAGGCCTCGGGCGGGACGGTGTCCGGCAACTTTAATGCGCTTCCCGGCGTGCGGGTCGTGCTGGTGCCGACGGGCTCGGCCACCACGCCGACGCTGGCGCAGTTCATCCCGGTGACGACGGCCGCCCCCGGCGCCTTCGGTGGCATCATCAATGCCGCCGGCCAGCGGCGCCTCAACACCGCCGACTCGCTCGATCTGGTCCCGCAGACCAAGCGGATGGGCGTGAGCGGCAACCTCAACTACAAGTTCACCGACCGCCTGGATGCCTTCGCGAGCTTCCGCACCAGCGACACCAAGAGCAATACCAACGCTCAACTCGGGGCCAACTCGATCACCGGCGGCTTCGGCACGGCGGTGCTGCTCCCGGCGGCCTTCAATCCCTTCAACCAGAATGTCACCATCGCCATGTTTCTGCCGGAATGGGGTTCGCAATCGCAACGCGTGCGCACCCTCGACGACGCGGCCTCGGGCGGCCTGCGCGGCAAGTTCGGCCGGACTTGGGAATGGGAACTGGGCGGCACCTGGCAGGAGCAGAAAATCCGCCAGACCAACCGCAATTTCAACCCCACGCCCTTCGCCAACCTGCTGACCGCCGCGGATCCGGCGCTCCGCTTCAATCCCTTCATCGACTAC
>DAORVZ010000542.1:0-1854 GCA_035434005.1 Lacunisphaera sp. | reverse complement strand
TTCGGTGCGCACCAGCCGTTGCTGCGCCGCCTGCGCCTCGCTCTCGCGCTGGAGAACCACAGCCTCGGCTGCCAGTTTTTCGCTCTCCCGCGCCGTCACCTGCGCCTGGGCGGTGATGATCGCATTTTTCGCCTGCCGAAGCTTTGCCTGGGCCTCCAGAAACTGGGCATCCAGAATGTCGGTCTGAATCCGGGCGAGCACCTGGCCTTCCTTCACGAAATCGCCTTCACCCACCAGAACCTCCGCCAAACGCCCAGGCACTCGGGCTGCGAGATTGATCTCGGTGGCCTCAATGCGTCCGTTGCCAGATACGACCCCTGGAGCAAGATCGCCCTTCAGGCCATGCCGCCAGAAAAGGACAGCCGCCACGGCTAAGACTAAGGCGAGCACGACGGCTGCCGCCAAGATTCGGGATTTCAGCATATTCATCGTGTTAAATAAATCAGCGCAGAAGCGCGTTCATGAGGTGCCCCCCTTCCACTTTGGACCCTTGATCTATGCCAGAGATTCGCCGGTGCCATAGGTGAGGACTTCGGAAACGGAGAGGCGGACTTTGCGGGGCCAGTTGCCCGGAGCTGGATAACCCACCGCCAGGAGCATCACCGGCAGGTAGTGCTCGGAAATTTGGAACTCCCGCTTCACCCCTTCCGGGTCAAACCCGATCATCGGGCCGGAAACCAGCCCTTTCGCTTCGGCGGCGAGCATCAGAGTCATGGCTGCCAGCGAAGCCGACCGGATGGCTTCGTCACGCTGGGCCGCTGGGTTTGCATACATCTGGCCAGCCATGCCGACCATCCCGTCCACCACAGCTTGGTCGATTATGCCAGCCTTGACGGACCGACCTAAAGTTTCGGCTAGCTTCGTGTGGGCCAGCAGGTCGCCCAATACGATGAAGGTGACGGCCGCATCTATCACCTTTTGCTGGCCGTAGGCGACCGCTTTGAGTCGTTCTTTGTCCTGCGGCTCGGTGATGGCAACAAAGCGCCAGTGTTGCTGGTTAAACGAGGATGGTGCCTGTGTGGCGCAAGCGACCAATTCTTCGATTACGGTGTGCGAGAGCGATGTGTCTGGGGCAAACTTGTTGGCCGAGATTCGTTGATTGATGATTCCGAGTGTGTGCATGTCCAAGTGTGGTGAGTATTTGGTGGTGGGTCAAAAAATCGCGCGATCACCACCCACCTCCCAGCGCCTTGATCAGGCGGACGGTGGCGAGGTGGCGTTGCGCGGCGATGCGGGCGGTCTGGAGTTCGGCCTGGAGGCGCGTGCGCTCGGCGTCCAGGAGTTCGAGGTAGCTGATGGTTCCATGCTCGTAGGAGGCGCGGATGAGGTCGGTGGCCTTGGTGGCGGATGCGAGGGCGTCGCCGACAGCGGCGGCTTGCTCGGCTCGATAGCGGATCTGGGTCAGGCTGGTCTCCACATCGTGGATGGCGTTGAGGACGGATTGCCGGTAATTGGCGATGGCCTCCTCCCGGGCGGCCGTCTGGCGTTTCACGTTGAACCCGATGACCGCCCAACCGGTGAGCGGGAGGCTGACACTGGGGCCGATGCTCCAGATTGAGCTATTGGCGGTGAAGAGAGTATTCACATCACTGCTAAGATAGCCCCCGGTGCCGGTGAGCCGGACGGTCGGGAAGTAAGCGGCTTTGGCGACGCCGATGTCGGCATTGCTCGCGGCGACCTGGCGCTCCGCGGCGGCGACATCGGGGCGGCGCTCCAACATGCTGGCGGGGACGTCGGCGGGGATGCTGGGCGGGGCTTTGGCTCCGATGGGGCGCTCATTGACATTGAAAATGCTGGAGGGCTGGCCGCATAGAAGGGCGAGAAGATCGCTGGCTTCCTGGCGCAGGCGTTTCA
>DAORVZ010000541.1:0-1856 GCA_035434005.1 Lacunisphaera sp. | reverse complement strand
GGGTCTGGACCGCCGCGGCCGGAGCGGTCGCCCCACCCCGCCACTGGAACGTGGCCCGCCGTTGATCGCCCGTGAGCGGTTCGCAATCGTCCGCGGTGAAGCCGGGAATTGGCTGCCCGGCGGCATTCAGCAATTCCGCCCGGAGCGCTCCGCCGGATTTGACGAGGACATTGACCGTCAGTTTGGCACCCGCGGGAATGCCCGGCCTGGTCACGGCCTCGCCCATGGTCGCGCCACCGGCCGAAGGCACCAGGGCCCACAGCCGGTCAAATTCCCACGCCGCCCGGCACAGCGCGGTGTTGAAGGGCAAGGTCGGCTTCTGCACGCCGCTGACGAGTTCGTTGCCGACCTCGACCTGGGGTTGCAGCCGGGAATCATGGATTTCCCCGTGGATCCCCTCGGACCCGGCGTAATACACATACATCGCGTTCGCTTCCACGATCGGGTGGTGCATCTGCCAGATCATGCCGCCGCCGTAATCCCCGAGAGGCGGGTTGGGCAGCGTAGGCCGACGATCCGGCCGCCACCAGTTGATGCCGTCGCGCGACGCCGCCAGTTGAAGGCACATCGTCTGGATCACGGCGTCGTAGTAGTTGACGAACGCGATGTAGCCTCCGTCCACCCGGATCGGGCAGATTTCCAGGAACTGAGCGTAGTCGGGATCGCGCCAGTCGCGGGCGAGCACCTGGCTCTCATTGCCCCAGCTGCTGCCGTCGGGGCTGGTGCGCCGCGCCACGCTGCGCAGCCCGCCCCGCGGGTTGTTGTCGTAGCGGATGATGCGATCGCCCTCGCGCAGTTTGGGATAGGTCTTGAAATAGGAGACATAGGAACCGTCCGTCTCGCGATAGACATACGAGACATCGCCGCCGCCGCCCACGGCGGGATGAATGGGACCCTCCACCAGTTTCCAGTCCTTGCCGTCCTTGGACCGGTAACGGTAGGTGCCGAGGCGTTCGGTGGGGCCCGGCAGGTGCCCGACCCGGTTCTCCTTCATGCCGCCGTAGAGCGGACCGCGCATGACAAACATCTCGTAGGGCCAGTCCTTGTTCGCCGGATCAACGAAGACCGAGGCATACACCGAAGTGCCGCCGGAGTCCAAGTCGAATAGGATGTTAGTCTTGTCGTGTCCTAGCCAACTCACGAAGGGTAGCTCCGGGCGATACCATTTCACCCCGTCCTTGCTTTCGAGGTAGGTGAGGCGGCGCTGGTGCTCGTGATTGGTCTTGAGTCCGTCGAGCGTCGTCTCGCCCGGAGTCGAGACCTGCCACGCTTTCCACAATCCGTCGAGGGGATCGTGGAGCACCGTGCCGTGGGCCATGATGCCCCCGGAATCCCACGGCATCGCGGGCTCGAGCAGAGGATTAGCAGGATCGGGCACGCCCTGCTCGACCCGCCAGGTCGCCAAGTGGAACGACACGAAATCGTCGGGCATTAACAGCGGCAGGCGTGGATGTTGGCCGGATCCGGCGCGGGGGCTCCCTGCGGCGGAAACAGTCAAGACCACGGCGACCAAAGTGAAGCCACTCAGGGTGAGGCGGATAAGGTTCATAAAGGATTCACGGGATCCAGTCATCGGCTGCGGTTATTACTTGGGTTGCGGCCCGGCGTGGCGACTCACGCCTCGGGCGTTGAATTCAAAATGGCCGGCTACCCGGAAGTTTCCAGGAATTCGGCGGAACGAAAATGCTTTCAAAACAACGAAGGAAGCCCGCAGGCCCCCGGCAATCACTTGATCAGAAGCGCCGCTCCACCGAAAGCGACCAACGGCGCGGGCTTGTCGCACTGTTGCCGGTGCCGGTGATGACTTTCTGGTCGAGCACATTCTGCACCCGGACCTGCGCTTCCCAAGCCCCGGA
>DAORVZ010000540.1:0-1858 GCA_035434005.1 Lacunisphaera sp. | reverse complement strand
GCCGAGCACGGCGTAACCCGCCGCATCATGCACCGTGCCGTTGATGGCGTCGGGACCGTAGGCATAGGCCCAGCCGGTGAGGAAAAGGCTGCGCCCGAGGTTCATCACGAATGCGAAAAACATGGCCGCCACGACCAGCGCGACCTTTTTCCAAGTCTCGCTGAAAAACGTCGCCCCTAGGAACGAGCCAGCGAAGAGGCACGCCGTCAGCGAGCGGATGCCCGAGCAGGCGTCGGCCACCCCGACCGGTCCCTTGGGCAGCATCAGCACGTTGCCCTGCTGCTCCAGCGGGTAGCCGAGCATGTCGAAACTGAACGCCACCACCGTCACCACCTTGCGCAGCAAAAAAAGGCTGATCTGCGACTCGATGGCCGACACCAGCGGCGCCGAGATCAGCCACACCAGCACGGGAAAGATGAACAGCGCCGCCACCCGGAAGCGGGCGTCGGCGAACAGCGCCATGAAGCCGCGCGGTGGAAACGGCGCGGCCGGCTCCGCCGCGCCACCCGAAGGGGCATTGAAATAAAGCAGCGGCAGGACGATGGCCACCATGCCAAGCGTCAGCGCAAAGGTGCCGGGCTGCGACGTGCCCGCCCCGGCGCGGTAAAACGCCCCGAGCAGGAAAAACAGCGCCCCGCCCAACAGGCCGAGGCCCGCCATCGTGTTCAGGACACCCCGCACCCAGCGCGGGCTGGCCGGGTCATTCTCGGCCACTCGCAGGCACGCGAGGATCTGCGGCCAGCGATCATAGACCACATAGGCCGTGAACAGCGGCACCAGCCAGCCGAACGAGTAATCCTCCTTCCGGCTCCACCAGTGCGACTGGTCCCACGCAACAAAAGCCATAAACCCCGTCGCCAACCCCAATGCCGCCAGGAACGGCGCGGGCGGCTTGGAGGTGGGTTGGAGTGAGTCGGTCACGCTGCGCAGAGCAAAGGCAAAGCAGGTGGCGCTGCAAGCACGGTGCAGCGGCTCGTCCAGGCCGGGCGCACCCCGCCAATCCCGGTTTTGACATCCCCGCACCGTCGGCCAAGCCTGCACGCAGACATGGACCACCTGCACGCTTATTGGCGCATGGAATACATCAAGACCCCGCGCCGGCCCGAGGGCGGCGATATTTTTGCGGACCTGCCCAATCTGGGTGACGACGCGGAGGCGCTCATCATCCATCGCAGCCAGCTCTCCTATCTCATCCTCAACCGCTATCCCTACAACGCCGGCCACCTCCTCGCCGTGCCCTTCCGCGCCGCCGCCGACCTCACCGACCTCACCCCGGCCGAGCGCGCCGACCTGATGGACGAGATCATCCTCGGCAAACAGATACTCACCGCCGCGCTCCAGCCCGACGCCTTCAACGTCGGCTTCAACCTCGGCACCGCCGCCGGCGGCAGCATCCCCCATCTCCACGCCCACCTCGTCCCGCGCTGGACCGGCGACACCAACTTCATGCCCGTCATCGGCGAGACCCGCGTGCTCCCTCAGTCCCTCGCCGCCATGTATGCACGCCTGAGGGAGACAGCTGTAAGCCTTAAGCTCTAAGCCAGAGCAGATGACCGCCCTTTGATTTCCATTTATTCAGCTTAAAGCTTACCGCTCCTCAACCCGTGCCCGCCACCAAGACGCTCCACTACCCGAACGCGCGCCACCTCCACCAGCTCTACGGCGGCGACGAGGAAAACCTCACCCGCGTCGAAAAAGCCCTCGGCTGCCGCCTCACCACCCGCGACGACTGGGTGAAACTTGACGGCCCCTCCGAGGCCGTTGCCCTCGCCGAGGAGTTCTTGGCCCTCCTCAACTCCGGCAAGTCCCAGGGCATCGCCGTGCGCACGCCCGATTTCATCCGCCTGCTCGATCTCTA
>DAORVZ010000539.1:0-1879 GCA_035434005.1 Lacunisphaera sp. | reverse complement strand
CGTCTCATCGTCGCCTCCGCCCTGCTCGGCCAGGTCGCGACTGCCGCGAAGATCGAGCCGCAGCCGTCCGTCGGGATGACGCTGCCCGGCGCCAAGCTGGAAAAGCTGCAGGCCCGCCATCCCTTCATCGACCGCGCCTCGCCCGTCGTGCTCGCCGACTATGTCACGACCGACAGCGGCACCGGCGCCGTGCACACCGCGCCCGGCCATGGCGCGGAGGATTACCAGACCGGCCTCAAATACGGCCTCGAGATCTACTGCCCGGTCGGTGACGACGGCAAATACCTCAATGATGGCCGCGTGCCCGCCGATCTCGTCGGCCTGACCACGCTCGAGACGGTCGAGGATCTCGCCGCCAAGAAGCCCGCTCCCGCCAACCTCGGCGTCCTCAAGAAGCTCGCCGACGCCGGCGCGCTGCTCGCCAAGGCCAAGTATCCGCACAGCTACCCGCATTGCTGGCGCTCCAAGACCCCGATCATCTTCCGCGCCGTCGACCAGTGGTTCGTCTCGCTCGACAAGGCGGGTCACCGTCAGGTCGCCCTCGCCGAAATCCAGAAGATCGCAGCGGCGGGCGGCTGGATCCCCGCCTGGGGCGAGGCCCGCATTCGCGGCGCCGTTGAGTCGCGGCCCGACTGGTGCATCAGCCGCCAGCGTTCGTGGGGCGTGCCGATCATCGCCTTCTACGGCCCGGACAAGAAGCCCTACCTCGATGCCGGCGTCGTCCGCGCCGTGGCCGACAAGGTCGCGACGAAGGGCAGCAATTTCTGGTATGACGCCAAACCCGCCGAGATCCTCGCCGGCGTGAAGCTGCCCGCCGGCTGGCCGGCGGCGGACACGCTCAATTGCGGCCGCGACACCCTCGACGTGTGGATCGACTCCGGTTCCACCCAGGCCGCCGTGCTCAAGCGCGGCCAGGGCGGCACCTCGTGGCCCGCCGACCTCTACCTCGAGGGCAGCGACCAGCACCGCGGCTGGTTCCAGTCCTCCCTCTGGAACAGCGTCATCGCCTTCGGCGCCGCGCCCTACAAGGCTGTCCTCACCCACGGCTTCATCGTCGACAAGAACCGCCAGAAAATCTCCAAGAGCTCGACCTACCAGAAGCCCCAGACCGCCGACGCCTACATCGCCCAGCACGGTGCCGACGTCATCCGCCTCTGGATCGCCTCGCAGGATTTCCGCGACGACATCCCGGTCGACGACGAGATCCTCAAGCACGTCGGCGAGGCCTACCGCCTGTTTCGCAATACCCTGCGCTTCCAGCTCTCCACCCTGTTCGACTTCGATGCCGCCAAGCACGCCGTGCCTATCGAAAAACTGGACGCGCTCGACCGCTGGGCGCTGCACAAGACACATGCACTCATCGACGAGTGCACGAAGGCCTACGACGCCTACGAGTTCCACCGCGTCTACCAGCTCTGCAACCAGTTCTGCTCGGTCACACTCTCGGCCACCTATCACGACATCCTGAAGGATCGCCTCTACACGCTTGGCGCCGCCCACCCGCTTCGCCGCTCGGCGCAGACCGCCATCGCCGCCATCTTCGACACGCTCGTGAAGATTCTGGCCCCCTTCATCACGTTTACGGCCGACGAGGCTTGGAGCTATGCGAAGACCGGCCAGGAATACTCTAACGAGTCCATCCACTTGCAGGACTGGCCCGTCGCGCCCGCCGCTTGGCGCAATGCGGAGATCGAGGCCGATTTCGCCACCCTGTTCCATGTGCGCGCCAAGGTCACCGAGACCCTCGAACCCCTCCGTCAGGCCGGCACCATCGGTAAGTCGCTGGACGCCGTCGTCACCGTTGGTGGCGCGGACGAAGCCGCCGCCCGGGTGCTGGAAAAACACCACGGATTTCTACCCGAACTCTTTATCGTTTCAG
>DAORVZ010000538.1:0-1880 GCA_035434005.1 Lacunisphaera sp. | reverse complement strand
CCTGGCTGGGCCGGAAGGCGAAGTAGAGGATCAGCGCGATCTGCAGGGCGAACAGCAGGTAAACGATCCATTGGTAGGTGTCGCTGAACCACATCGCGATGATGAGCGCGAGCGAGCCGAGCAGCACCATGCCGAGTTTGCCCCACGGGCGGGTGCCTCCGGTTTCGGGTGCCGGGGCGTTGCCAACGTGCGCGAGCCGGCTGCGCTGCCGCACGTAGACGATGAGCCCGAGCGTCATGCCGACGCCGGCGGCGGCGAAGCCCCAGTGCCAGCTGCTGCGCGGGTCGAGGCCCCAGCCGGTGAGGGTGGCCTTCCAGCCCGCGCTCTGGGCGAGGTAGCCGCAGATGAGCGGGGCGAGGAAGGCGCCGAGGTTGATACCCATGTAGAAGATCGAGAAGCCGGCATCGCGACGCTCGTCTTCCGGGCGGTAAAGGCTGCCGACCATCGTGGAGATGTTCGGTTTCAACAGGCCGGTGCCGGCGGCCACCAGCGCCAGGCCGATGAAGAATGTCAGCTCCGAGTTCAGGGCCATCGTGAAATGGCCGAGGGCGATAATGATGCCCCCGATGAGCACGGAGCGGCGCGCGCCGATGAAGTTGTCCGCCAGAAATCCGCCGAGGATGCAGAGCAGGTAACCGCTCATGGTGTAGGTGCCGTAGATGCCGGCCGCCTTTTTGGTGTCGTAGCCCAATCCGCCCTCCGTCACCGCCAGCACCATGAACAGCATCAGGATGGCGCGCATGCCATAGAACGAGAAGCGCTCCCACATCTCGGCCAGGAAGAGGGTGGTGAGGCCACGGGGATGGCCGCCGAGGCCGCCGGTGTGCAGATCGGTCGGGACGGCGGGCGTGCCGACCGAGGGGGTGGGGGATGTCATCGCCGTCATTCGGGCGACGAAAGCTCCGCAGGGCAAGGGAGGAGACCCGGCTTCACCCGTATGGGCTACGGCATGGACAATGGCGGCGAAGCCGCCCAAATCAGCGGGATGTTTCTGAGCCTGATGAATCCGATACCACCCGCATGAGCGTCGCGCGCCCATGGCGGCGGCGACCGACCGCGCACACCGTCTCCGTGCGGGGCGAAACCCTCGCGGTGCGCGGGATCGCCCCACGGCGGGTGACGGTCTATCTGCCGCCGGGTTATGATGCGGCTCGGGCGCAGCCGTATCCGTTGCTGCTGGCGCTCGACGGCCAAGCCATGCCGCAGTGGCGACTGGCGGAAACGCTCGATGCACTCGTGGGGGCCGGGGCGATCGAGCCGGTGGTCGTGGCGGCGGTGCCGGCCTCGGCGCAGCGCATGGACGAATATGGCACGGCGGGGCGGTTGGATTTTGCGGGCCGCGGGAAGCGGGCGAAGGCCTTGCAGGATCTGCTCGCGGGCGAGGTCCTGCCCTGGCTGCGAGAACGGCACCATGTCGCGCCGGACGCGGCGCGCACTGGGATCTTCGGCGCATCGCTGGGCGGCTTGTGCGCCCTCGACACGGCGTGGCGGCGACCGCAGGTGTTCGGGTTGGCCGGGATTTTCTCGGGCTCGTTGTGGTGGCGGGCGGACGACTCCAGCGCCGCCGCCCAGCAGGCGAGCCGGATCATGCACCGCCAGGTGCGGGCCACGGCGAGCCAGCCCGCGCTGCGGTTGTGGTTCCAGGCGGGCACCTGCGACGAGACGGAGGATCGCGACGGCAACGGCGTGATCGACGCCATCCAGGACACGACCGAGCTCGTGGACGAACTGGTGGCGAAAGGTTTCCGGCGCGGGGTCGATGTGGTTTACCACGAGAGCGAGGGTGGCGAGCATCACGAAAGCACCTGGGCGCGCGAGCTGCCGGTGTTCCTGCAGTGGGCCTGCCCGCCGGAGCGCCCCGGCAACTTGTAACCTAATAG
>DAORVZ010000537.1:0-1883 GCA_035434005.1 Lacunisphaera sp. | reverse complement strand
GAACGGACAGGTCACCACGACGGCCAGCACGAGCCAGCGCCACCCGGGCGCCACCCGCCACCGCCCGAGCAGGAGAAAAACCGCCGGCAGGCACAGATAGAAACAGGCGATGCTCACCGCCCGCCCGGCCTTGGTCAGGCTCCAGTTGGTCACTTTGCTCACCACCACCACCGTCCACTGGTAAAGGGGAAACTCCATCGGGATGGACCACGGCTTGCCCAGCACCGGCGTCGGATACTCCAGCGAAAAATTCCGCTCCTGCTTGATGAACAGGGCTGAGATCGCCGTCTGCGCCTGCCGGTATTCGACTCCCGGCATGTTCTTACTCTCCCACCCGACCGTCATGCCCCACAGGTGGAAGGCCAGGCCGGCGAGAAAAAGCGCCAGTGCCCAGCGGGCTTCGCCTCGCGTCGGCTCGCGGGCGAGCGTTGGGGTCTTGGGCGCAGGGCGCATTCGGCGAACCCAAAGGCAGGCCTCCAGCGAAGCCAATCCTTTTGTGCCACCACCGGTTTGGGAACGGGCTTTACTCCCCTCCGCCCCACCCGCTTTATCTCGGGCCCGTTGCATGACCGCCTCCGCCACGCCCCGCTTCCACATTGACAGCCCCACCCACTGGCGGCCGGAAGCCGCCGGGCTGGAAATCACCGGCTGGCTCCACTCCGGCCCCGGTGCCCAATGCGTCGACCTGCGCGCCCGCGTCGACCGGCGTGCCACCCTTGGCCTCTATGGTCTCGACCGGCCGGACACCCAGGCGGCCTTCGGCGGCGGGCTGCCCGCCCTGCGCACCGGCTTCATCCAGCGCGTCCAGGTCTGGCGCGGCGCCCGCGAACTGGCGCTCGACTGGCACGACGGCACCCAATGGCACGAATTCTTCAAGGTCGCGCTCGATACCTCCGCCCTCCCCCCGGAGGCGCGGAAGCCGGCGCGCATCCTGCGCGCGGCCGTCGTCTACCAGTCGCTCGACTATCTCTACCAGCATTTCGGGCACCTCGGCTGGAGCCCGCTCTGCCGCGAGGCGGACCGTATCCTGGCCGACCTCCTCACCGCCAACAGCGACATCGCCATCGGCGAACACTTCCTCGGTTTCATCGAGAACCCCGGCTATTGGATCAACGCCGGCTACGACAAGTTCCGCATCACCGGCTGGCTCTTCGGCACCGGCCGCGAGATCCGCCAGCTCAGCGCCACCACCGGCGTCCTCACCGAGAACCGCCTCGTCCATCCCAAGGACCGGCCCGACGTCGCCGCCCACCATCCCGCCCAAGTCCACGCCCTCAAGTCCGGCTACTACGGCCTCGTCAACCTGCGCGCCGGCACGCCGAGTCCCGTCAACCTGAAGATTTTCGCCGAGCTGCCCGACGGCCGCCGCCCGCTGGCCTTTGCCCGGCGCATGTATCTCGACCAACGGCACGGCCTGCCCGGCCCCATCCCCATCTACCGCCGCGCCCGCTTCTACAAGGTTGTCGCTGCCTTCCTCCGCGGCGCCCTGTTCGGCCGCTTCGTCTTTGGCAGTTGGCCGGGCTCCCGGACCGAGATCACCCGCCTGCACGGGCACCTCGCCGCCACGCTCGGCCACGGTGAGGCCCGGCCGCTGCCCGCCGCCGTCATCCGCCGCCGCGACCAGGATCCCTACACCCGCTGGTGCTGGCACAACCGCCTCACCCCGCGCCTGCGGGCCGTCCTGCAGGCAGACGCCCACGCCCTGACCAACGCCGGCGGCCCACTCCTCAGCGTCGTGGTGCCCGCCTACAACACCCCCGAGAAATACCTGCGCGAGCTCCTCGACTGTCTCCGCCAGCAGCTCTACCCCCGCTGGGAACTCTGTATCGCCGACGACGCCTCGCCCCAGCCCCATGTCCGGCGCATCCTCGACGAGGCCGCGC
>DAORVZ010000536.1:0-1885 GCA_035434005.1 Lacunisphaera sp. | reverse complement strand
GGCGAGGACGACGCGGGCGGCGACATGAACAAGCTGATGGACGGCTTCAGCTGGACGAAGTTCAACATCCGGCGCAACTACCTGCTCCTCGGCTACGGGTGCTGGGCGGCGCTGGGGATCATGTGGGCGCTCTTCGCGCTGCGGCTCAACCGTGTGGCGGATTGGGTGGCCGGCAAGTTCATGCGCGAGACCTGAACTCCAGGTTGAAAAATCCAGCCATAGCCCGCCACGACAGGTCGCTTGGGGGCCGGGCAACGGGCCGGTTGGGGTGTTTTCACGGGGCGAGGAGTTTGTCCGCCTGGGTCCAGACGCCGGCGGGGAAGCCGAGGGCCTGCTTGAGGGCGATGTCGCGATCCCAGGGGTTGGCGATGGCGGCGATCTCGCGGCGCTGCTGCCAGCCAAGCTGGCGAGGAAAATACCAGGGGGAGACGAGGGCGCGGATTTCCACGAGGGGGTAATCGGTGCCATAGAGCAGGCGGCCTTGGAATTCGGGGCGCGCCAGCAGTTCGCGCAGGTAGCCGCGCTTGTTGAGCTGGGTGAGGGAGGAGACGTCGGCGTAGAGATTGGGGTGGCCGGGCATGAGCCGGGCGAGCCGGTCGAAACAGCGCTCGCCGGCGATCTTGCCCGTGGTGGCGGCATGGGCGGCGATGACGGTGACGCCCTCGCGCAGAGGCAGGCGCAGCCTATCGGGATCGCCGAAATGCTGGTGCGCCGTCGTGAAGGCGTGCTCGTCGCCGGTGTGCGTGAGGAGTGGGAGTTTCAATTCGACGAGCTTCCGGTAGAAGGGGACGAGCTTTTCGTCGGCGGGGTCGATGCCCTGGATGGGCGGCAGCCATTTCACGAGCACGGCACCGTGGGCCTTGGCCCACTCGAGGCGCGCGAGCGCGTCGGGGCGGTGGGGGTTGATGCTGGCGCCCCACCGGAGGTTGGGAAACTTCGCGACCTCTTCGGCAAGAAATTCGTTGGGCACGTAGATCTCGGTGCGGGTGCGGTCGAGTTCGCCACGGGCGTCGACGGGGCCGTCGAGCGCGAGGACGACGGCGGTGCCGACACGCTCGCTGGCGGCGAGGCGCTCCGACAGGCGGCGCAACACGAGGGCGTCGCCCTCGCGGAGCAGTTCCTCCTCGGTGACGCCGAAGCTTTTCAGGTAGAACCGCAGTTTGTAGCTGTGGCGCATCCGCGCCGAGACAAAGCAGCCGCTGCCGCCCGCGCCGAGGCCGGCGGTGTGGCAGTGCAGATCGGTGAACTTGCCGGCGGGCATGGGCTCGGGCGGCTGGTAGGGGTGTTTCGCGCCGAGCAGGTGCGGGGCGAGGAGGAGAACGAGGACGAGGAGGAGGCTGGCGGCGAGGCTGCAGCGATATTGTTGGAGGAAGTTCATGCGCGCAGAGTCTACCGGCGCGCCGCCAAATCGCGTTAATCGATAAATCCGATGCGGGGCATTGAGCAGGCCGATGCGCGAACGGGCCGGGCCTCGCGGTCGCAAATCGGGCGGAGGCGTGCAGCGGCATCCAATGCGCCGCTGGTTGCGGGAGCCCGCCCAAAGAAAAAGCCCGGGTTTTGCGCCCGGGCTTGAAAAATACAGGGGAAAAGCGCTCAGCGCACGACGCGGGCGCCGCCGCCCTTCATGAGCTTCTCGACTTCCTTCTGTGTGGCCATCGAGGTGTCGCCCGGGGTTGTGGAGGCGAAGGCGCCGTGCGCCGCGCCGTAGTCCACCGCGGCCTGGGGGTCGTTTTTCGACAGAAAGCCGAACTGGAGACCGGAGGCGAAGGAGTCGCCTCCGCCGACGCGGTCGAGGATCTCGAGGCGCGGGTAGGCGCGGCTCTCATGGAACTGGCCCGCGTGCCAGAGGATGGCGGACCAGTCGTTCACCGTGGCGGTGTGGACG
>DAORVZ010000535.1:0-1893 GCA_035434005.1 Lacunisphaera sp. | reverse complement strand
CTTCGCCTTGGTGAGTTGGAGGTATTTGAAACCAAAAATGGCGCCGAGGACGCCGAGCGCGACCAACACCGTGAGCAGAATGCGTTTATTCATCGAAGAACCGGGGATATTGCGCGGAAATACAGGGAGTGCAAGCGGGTCATGGCGGAAGTTTTTCTTGCCTGTCCGGGCGGCCGGCGTATCGCTGGTGCCGCCTGTAGGGGTGTCCTCCGCGGAGGACTGAGATTGCGGTGCGCTCGGCCGCTCGACCCTTCGAACCTGGACGGATCATGCCGACGAAGGAAACAGCAGGCGCCGCGAGTGCGCCATGGGGCGCGTGGCGCCCCTTCTTTGGGAGTCTGTCTGGGGTCCGGGCCTCAACCCATGCAACTCCCGAATCGAATCCTCCCTCTCGCCCTGGCGCTCACGGCCTTGCCGCTCTGCGCCCAGACCGCAGCCGATCCGGCTGCGATCAAGCTCGATCCCCTGCGTGTCACGGCCGACCTCTGGGCCATGCCGCTCGCGCGCATCCCGGCCAGCGTCACGGTGTATGACGAGGCCGCGCTCCGCGCCGGCTCGGTCCGGCACTTCGGCGACCTCGCCGATCAGATCCCCAACCTCACCTGGACCGGTGGCACCTCGCGCCCGCGCTATCTCCAGATCCGCGGCGTCGGCGAGAATTCGCAGTTCGAGGGCGAGACGCCGGACTCCGCCGTGCGCTTCCTCGTGGACGACCTCGACTTCACCGGGCTCGGCACGATCGGCAGCGCGTTCGATGTGCAACAGGTCGAGGTGCTGCGCGGTCCGCAGGCCGGGGCCTTCGGTGCCAACGCTGCGGGCGGCGTCGTCCGTCTCGTCACCGCCGCGCCCACGCCGTTCTGGACCGGCCGCGCCGAGGCCGGCTTCGGCGCGGACTCGCTGCGCACCGGGGGCTTCGCGGTCGGCGGCCCGCTGGTTTCTGGGAAACCCGAGCAACTGATGATGCGCGTCGCCGTGCAGCAGACGAACAACGACGGCTTCCGGCGGAACCTCACGCTCCACGAGGACACGAACGCCCGCGACGAGTTCACCGCGCGGCTGCGCCTGACCTGGAACCCGAACGTGCTCTGGCGCTGGGAAGCAGCGGTGCTCGCGGCTGACTTTGACAACGGCTACGACGAGTTCGCCCTCGATAACAACGGCCGTTACACCTACAGCGACCAGCCCGGCTTCGACACGCAGGAGTCGCTGGCCGCCAGCCTGCGCGGCGCCTATCGCGGCTGGGGCGGCGTGCGGTTCACAACCGTCACGAGCGGCGCCCGCACCGATTCGCGCTACGCCTATGACGACGACTGGACTGCGGCCTCCTACAAAGGCTTCAGCGACCACACCCGCCGCCGCTGGGTCGTGAACCAGGAGCTGCATCTCGACTCCGAACCCGGAGTCGCTGCCGGCGGCTGGATCAGCCGCTGGACGCTCGGCGCGTTTTATTCGGACGTGGATGAACGCACGCGCTACACCAACACCGATCCGGGCAACATCCGCGGCCTCAAGACCGCCTACCACTCGGGTAACACCGCGCTCTTCGGCCAGCTAGGCCACGACTTCTCGCCGCGCACGCGGCTGATTGCAGGCCTGCGCGTCGAGCAGGTCGAGATGGACGGCAACGGCACCAAGACGCGCTACCGCGCCGGTCCGGGCACGTTTGATCCGGTGGTGGTCATCCGGCCGTCGTTCGACGACACGCTTCTCGGCGGCAAGCTCACGCTCGAGCACGAGCTGAGTGGGCATGAGCTCATGTTCGTGTCGCTGACCCGCGGCTACAAGGCCGGGGGCATCAACATCGACGCGCGCATCAACCCCGCAGTCGATCCGCTGACCTACGACACCGAGACGCTCTGGAACGGGGAAGCCGGCCTGCGCGGCCACTGGCTC
>DAORVZ010000534.1:0-1906 GCA_035434005.1 Lacunisphaera sp. | reverse complement strand
GAAGCGCCTCGACCTGTCCGAGGTCGTCCTGACGCTCAAGGCGGCCGGCATCGACGACATCCATAATTTCCCCTGGCTGGAGAAACCCGAGCTCAAGGCGCTGGAGCGGGCGGAGACGCTGCTGGAGGACCTCGGGGCCATTGGAGCCGCAGCGACCTCGCCGCGGATGAACGACCGCACCGGGGTCGGTGCGGCTCCAATTAAAAAAATCACCGAGGTCGGCCGGCGCATGCTGAAGTTCCCGATGCACCCGCGCTACGCCCGTATGTTCCTGGCGGCGGAGGAGTATGGCTGCGTCCGCTCCATCGCGCTGATGGCGGCGCTAACCCAGGGCCGGAACTTCCTGCTCCGCAACGTGGACAAGCGCACCGCCGAGGCCCGCGAGGAACTGTTCGGCGAGGAGCACGAGTCGGATTTCTTCCTGCTGATGCGCGCCTGGCGCTACGCCGACAAGGCGAACTACAATCCTGACGCCTGCCGCCGGCTTGGCATTCATATCCAGGGTGTCCGTCAGGTCGGGCCGCTCTTCGAGCAGTTCCTGCAGATCGCCGCCGCCGAGAAGCTGGATGTGACGGAGAAACGCATCGATGCCGTCGCCGTGCGCAACTGCGTGCTGGTCGGCTTCAGCGACCAGCTGGCCCGGCGGCTGGACAAGGGCACGCTGCGCTGCGAACTCGTGCACAAGCGCAAGGGTGTCCTCGCCCGCGAAAGCTGCATCGACGAGGCGCCGCTGTTTGTCGCCGCTGAGATCACCGAAATCGAGAGCCGCGGCGAGGTGAACGTGCTGCTCAACCTCTGCACCGCGGTGGAGGAGGCCTGGCTCAAGGAAGTTTTCCCCGACGACTTCCAAGACGCCGGTGGCGTGCTTTACGACGAGTCGGCCAAACGCGTGCTGGCGCGCAAGGAGCGGCGCTTCCGCGACCTCGTGCTCGAGTCTAAGCAGACCGCCGAGGAACCGCCGGAAGGGGAGGCCGCCGTGCTGCTCGCCAGGGAAGTTTCGGCCGGGCGCATCACACTCACCGAGTGGAACGAGGCGGTCGAGCAGTGGATCATCCGCGTCAACTACCTCGCCAAGTGGTGGCCGGAGCTGGAGGTCAACCCGATCACCGACGCCGACCGGGCCACGCTGATTGAGCAGATCTGCTACGGCAGCCTCGGCGCGCGTGAATTGAAAGACAAGCCGGTCATGCCCGTGTTGCGCGACTGGCTGCTGGCGGAGCAACTGGCCGTGTTGGATGATTATCTGCCCGAGCGTCTCGTCATGGCCAACGGCCGCAAGGCTCGCCTGACCTACACGAAGGACGGCCCGCCGATCCTCAGCGCCCGCATCCAGGAGCTTTATGGCGTGAATTCCAAGTTCACCCTCGGCCACGGCCGGGTGGCGGTGAAGATCGAGGTGCTTGCGCCCAACCAGCGGCCGATCCAGGTGACTGACGACCTGAGCAATTTCTGGCGCGACCAGTATCCCAAGATCAAGGCCGAGCTGTCGCGGCGCTATCCGCGGCATGAATGGCGGTAAGTGGTCTACGCGAAATGCAGGGCAGCCGCTTGCCGACGCGCCTATTGGCTTGGCTGTAGGAGCTTGCTTGCAAGCGACCGCATGTTGTCCGGCGGCGTGAGTCCTGAATCGCTTGCAAGCAAGCTCCTACAGATAGGTTGCCCGGGTTCCGGAAGGTGGCGCCGTTGCCGCAACGCGCTCCACCGGTGGAGGGTGCCCGCGGCGCGCGGTATGTTTCGGCTTATGACGCCGCCCCAGCACATTTTCTCTTTAGCGTCGGCGCAATACCTGCGTATTTCACGGGCGATGGCGGCACCCCACAAGGCTCTCGATCAGCTCAACCACCTCCGCGCCGAGGTTCGCAGTCTCGGCGCCACGCTCGGCCGGACCATCGCGGCCCTGGAAGGC
>DAORVZ010000533.1:0-1906 GCA_035434005.1 Lacunisphaera sp. | reverse complement strand
ATTTTGTCGCCGAAATGATCCGGCAGGGGAAGACGCGCTTTGTGGTCGATTTCACCGCGTGCACCAGCATGGACAGCACCTTCCTCGGTGTCCTCGCCGGGGCGGCGCTGGAACTCCGCCGGCAGACCCCGCCGGGAACCCTGACGCTGGCGCGGGTGGGCGAGCGCAACCTGGAGCTGATCCGCAACCTCGGCCTGCACCGGCTCGCGATTGTGGATGCGGGCGGCTTCCCGATGGACTTCAAGGGAGGCGCGCAGGCGTTGGACGCTCAGGCGAAAAGCGAGATCGAGAGTGCCCGGCTGGTGCTGGAGGCGCATGAAAGCCTCGTGAGTGCGGACGCCGCCAACGCGGCGAAGTTCCAGGACGTGCTGGCCTTCCTGCGCAACCGGGTGGAGTCGCGATAAGGCGTGGCCATGATGCCCTTCATCCTCGGCGGTCTGCTCGGCGCGCTGTGCGTGTATGCCTTCTATTGGCGGGCCCGGCAGGAGGCGGCCCGCCTGGACGAGGAAAAACAGTCCCTGATAGAGGAGCGCCAGATCGTGCTGGATTACATGCACACGATGGTGGACGCCGTCGGAGAGCGCCTGCCGCGGGAGGAGTTGTTCCAGCGCATCGTGCACGCCGCCATCTTGAGCACCGGGGCGCTCAGTGCCTGCATTTTTGAGAAAGGCGCCGACAACCTCCTGCGCGGCGTGGCGGTCGAGGGCCTGTTCCCGCCCCACCGGCCGATTCCCGAGGCCTTGAAGATGAAACTCGGCTCCCGCGCCAAGTTCATCGAGCAGGTGCTGAAGTCCGAATCCTTTCCCGTGGGCGAGGGTGTGGTGGGCCGGGTCGCCGCCACCGGCCGCGGCGAACTGATCACCAACGCCGCCGCCGACCCGCGCATCGTGAAGCACGAGGATGATGCGCTGACCGTGCGCTCAGTCATTGCGGCCCCCATCACCGTCCGGCAGCGCCTCATCGGCGTTCTCTGCGTCTGCAATGCTTCCGATGGCCGACCGTTCACCGGGACTGATTATTCCCTGGTCGAGGCCTTGGCTGAGCAGGCGGGGCTGGCGGTGCATAACGCGGACTTTCTGGCGCTGCTGGTGGACAAGCAGCGGCTCGACCTTGACCTGGCGCTGGCCAGTGACGTGCAGCAGATGTTGCTGCCGCGCACGATGCCGGCGGTGCCGGGGCTCGACATCGATGCCCGTTACCTTGCTGCCCAGAAGGTCAGTGGCGATCTCTACGATGTTTTCCGCCTGGGTTTTGACCGGATCGGGGTGGCCGTGGCCGATGTGTCCGGCAAGGGCGTGTCGGCGTCACTGCTGATGGCGATTTGCCGGACCACACTGCGGCAGATCGGGCCCCTCCACAGCTCGCCTGCGCGGGTGCTGGCGGAGTTGAATCGAACCCTAGCCGGAGACATGCGGGAGGGCATGTATATCACCATGACCTACGCGGTGGTGGATGCGGGCAA
Organism: Lacunisphaera sp.; assembly: GCA_035434005.1. GTDB lineage: Bacteria > Verrucomicrobiota > Verrucomicrobiia > Opitutales > Opitutaceae > Lacunisphaera. The sequence continues at coordinate 444 of DAORVZ010000533.1, read as the reverse complement.
GAACCAGATCACGGCCGCGCGCGCCGGCCACGAGCTGAGCCTGCTCTCGCGCCGGGATGCATCGACCGGAGCATTCCTGAGCGAATTCATTGGCTCCGAGGGCCTGCCGGTTGGATTGGTGGAGGCCGAGTTCTTTGACGCGGCGATCGAGGACAAGACACTGGCCTTCCCCATCGGCTCGACTTTGGTGCTCTACACCGACGGGCTCACGGAGGCACCAAATGTTGACAGCAAGGAGTTCGGCGGCGCGCGGCTGGCCGATGCCCTGCGGGCGGCACACGCTGGTTCTGCCCGCGAGATCAACGATTCGATCCTGGCCGCTGTGGGGAACTTTTCCGGCCTCACGGACCTCCGCGACGATTATACCCTGCTGACGGTGAAGCGGGTGTGATCACGCTGCGGTGGAATCTGCTTACGTCACAAATCCCGTTTGCCTTCGCCCGG
>DAORVZ010000532.1:0-1907 GCA_035434005.1 Lacunisphaera sp. | reverse complement strand
GTCGGTTTAGAAAACCGATGCTCTATCCAGCTGAGCTATGAGGACAAATCGAGGCCAGTTACTGGAGGCACTCCGCGCCGATTGCAGCATTTTTTCGGGCGCCCCTGCCGGGCTCACGGGGTCCCTGCTGCGGCCGCCAAGCGGCGCCCGAGCTCGGACTCCCGCCAGTCTTCCGGTAGTTGCTGGAGCAACTGCCAAGCATCGCCCGCGCCCGCATTCATCTGGCCACCCATCCGACCGGACCCAAACGCCAGCAGCAAGACCACGGCCGCCAACGCGGCGAGGGAGCGGGTGCGGACGCGGATCGGGGCCATGGCGACGCCCCAGCTAGAAACAAGTCCGTCGCAGCCACGACCAAAATCCCACGCCGGGCCCTCGAGATGCAACAAGCGCGGCCGCAATTGCGATAGACCGGGGCCTGGCGGGGACGCAGATATTGCGCACGCCCGAGGGAGGAAGGCGGTGGGCATTAACAAATCTTTCGCCCGGTAAAATAATGCGCAGCTTTGGGCCTTCCGCTGCGGCGGCGGCCGAATTGAATCCATCCATTGTTTCGCTCAACGCAGTCCCCAGCCGGATGCAACAACCCCGGGCCTTCCTGCGATTACCTTCAAACACACCCCGCTCAGCAGGCGACGATTGATCCTTTTCCCCGATGAAATCATCCACCCACCGCACCCTTCGTCACCTCCGCCTGCTGCCGTTGTGGCTGGCCGCACTCGTGGTTTCACCCGCGCAATCCGCGGAAACCATGGATGAGTTCACCCGCGAGGTCGCGCGCTACGAGCTGACGCTCCCGAAGCTTGAGGCCTATGGCGCGGCCATGGCCGGCCTGGCCGATTGGGCTGAGGCCAAGCCTGCCGAGGCTACCGCGATGCGGCATCGCGCGCCCAAGGGCCCCACGACCTACCCGCAGACGGTCGCCCACATCGAGAGCGAGCCGACGATCGCGGCGCAGTTGAAAACCGCCAAGCTGACCGGCCGCGATTTTGTGCTGATGCCGGCCGTGGTTATGCAGGCACAGATCGCTGCGCTCGGCGAGGCGCAGGGCCGCACTTTTCCTGCCGACCGCATCAACCCGAAAAACACCGCCCTCGTCCGCACCAACGAGACCCGAGTCCGTGAGATCATGGCCAAGGTCACCACCGACCGCGCGAGGGTCTTCGGGCGGTGAACCGACGACACGCTTCCCATCCATGAATTTTCCAGCCTGTTCGGTCCGAGATATATTCCTCCGCGTCGCTCCTGCCTCCCAACCCGGGATTCAAACCCACTGCCTTACCCGCCGGCTCGGGTTTTTCGTGGCAGCGGTCGCCCTGCTGGCGATATCCCCACTGGCGAAGGCACAGACCACGTTCGTGGGCAGTTGGATCCAGTATGTCCCAGGGATCTACGAAGATTCTATCGACGAGATAAACGTGCAATCATGGTCAGGAGAACCGTGGCTACGGCCAGGCTATTCTTATATCGGAATACGGAGCTATAATGTGGAGACCATAGGTGGCGGCGAGCGGGTTGATATATACCAGTGGCGGAGAGTCCTCCAGGAACCGGCTCAAATTCCTCAAACCGACAACCACTGGAACAATGCCAACGTCTGGACCGATGGGGTGCCAAGCGGGACCACCGATGCCCGGATTACCAAGTCCGGATCGCTCGTCCTCCCCACCATCAACGAAACTACCGCCGTCGCCCGCTCGCTGACGGTTTTCGACGCAGACAACACAAACTCAGTAATGCGGTTCGAACTCCAGAACGGAGCCCTCAGTCTAACCCCAACGAGTGTGTTTGACACCGCGTTGCGCGTGGGGGTGGCGAATGCCAACGGCGAGCATCGCTACAACGAGCTGGTATTGAACAACAGTTCGCTCACGTCATCCGGCTTCGCCGAAATCGGAAAAGGATCA
>DAORVZ010000531.1:0-1912 GCA_035434005.1 Lacunisphaera sp. | reverse complement strand
TGCCGCACCTGCCCGGTGGCCGCTATCTCCAGCAAGCGCTCATTGGCCGCCTCCAGGTCCTCGAATTTCACGAGGTTGTGCTCGATCAGCGCCGAACCGAGCAGGCGGTTGGCGCGCATGAGCAGGGGGCGGTATTCCGTCATCACAATGCGGTTAACTTACTTGGCCGGTCCGCTTTGGCGATTTCTTTTCTTTGGGCCTGAGCTTCAGCACGCGCTTCAGGAGTTCCTTCTTCAGTTTGGGAATGCCCGCCTCGGACAGGCAGGAGATCGGGATGATGACCACCTTCGGGTAGCGCTTCTTGAATTTCTTGAGGTTTTCGACGGCGGCGTCCTCGTCCATCTTGTTCGCGACGATGACGCGCGGCTTGTCGAGCAGTGCCTCGTCGTAGAGCTCGAGCTCGGTGAGGAGCTGCTTGTAATCGGTGCGCGGGTCGCGGTTGTCGGTGCCCGCGAGGTCGATGATGAGGAGGATCAGCTTGCAGCGCTCGATGTGCTTGAGGAAGCGGTGGCCGAGGCCCTTGTTCTCGCTGGCCCCGGCGATGAGGCCGGGCACGTCGGCGAGGACGATGCGCTCGTATTCGTCGGCATACTCGATGACGCCGATCTGCGGCTGGAGCGTGGTGAAGGGATACGCCGCCACCTTCGGGCGCGCCTTGGTGATCAGGGTCGTGAGCGACGACTTGCCGGCGTTGGGGAAGCCGACGAGGCCGACGTCGGCCATGCTCTTCAGCTCGAGGCGGAACTCGCCGATCTCGCCCGGCTCGCCCGGGCCGATCTTGCGCGGGGCGCGGGTGACTGAGGACTTGAAGCGGGTGTTGCCGAAGCCGCCCTTGCCGCCCTTGAGCAGCACGAACTCCTCGCCGTCGGCGAGGATCTCGGCGACCTTCTCGCCGGTGTCGAGACGGTGGACGACGGTGCCGAGTGGCACGCGCAGGATGGCGGGCCGGCCCTCGCGGCCGTTGCAATCCGCGCCCTGGCCGTGCTCGCCGCGCTCGCCGTTCCAGTGCGGCTTGAACTTGAAGTCGACGAGGTTGTTCTGGTCGTCGTCGCCGCGCAGGACCACATCGCCGCCCTTGCCGCCATCGCCGCCGTTGGGCCCGCCCCAGGGCTCGTATTTCTCGCGGCGGAAACTGGAGCAGCCGCGGCCGCCGTCGCCCGCGCGCGCCTTGATGGAGGTTTCGTCGATAAACATAAATATGGCCGGAGTTGGCAGCTAAGGGATGATCGTTGGAAGAATGAAGCCGGGGTGTGGGACAGTGGTTCGGGTCGCTCAACTATCAACACTCATCTCTCGCCCGTTTGCGCTTCACTCAAACGCTCACTTTGATCCCCTTGCGGAGGTAGGTCGGGACGTCGAGATCCTGGCCTTCGAAGAGGTTGCGGTCGGATTTGTCGAAGGTGCCGCGGTTCTCCGCCGGCACACCGCCCTGGAAGCCGAATTCATCCTGCATGGGCTTGATCTTGTGGATGTCCGCCGCCGACGGGCGCGCGGCGGATGGGCTGACCGAGGTCTTCACGTTCTGGTTGCTGTCCGGCGCGGCGGAAGTCGTGGTCGGCGCGGCAGGGCGCTCGGCGGGCTTGCGAACCGGAACCGGGGCCCGTGGGCGGACGAAGTTGCGGCCGCCCAGGTCGGTTGTGCCGACTAGGCAGATCTCGACGCGGCCTGGCAGGGCCTCGTCAATCGCGGCGCCCATGACGACGTGGGCTTCGCGGCCAAACTCTTCGGTGAGCGCCGTCATCAGCTCGTGGACTTTGGCCAGGCTGAGGTCGGTGCCGCCGGTGATGTTGACGAGCAGTCGGTCGGCCTTGCGGGCGTATTCCGGCGTGTGGAGCAGCGGGCACTGCTTGAGGTCGTCGAGCGCGGCCTGGGCGGGATTCTCCCCCGTGCCGACGCCGAGGCCAAAGAGGGT
>DAORVZ010000530.1:0-1922 GCA_035434005.1 Lacunisphaera sp. | reverse complement strand
CCGCCGAAGACCCAGCCAGTCGCCGCCCCGTCGCTGACGCGCAGCCACGCGCCGCGGACTTCCGCGATCTTCACCGGACGCCCGGCGGGGAGCTTGCCGACCGTGGCGGCGAGCGCCGCCGGTTCGGCGAGCAGGCTGGTTTCGAGGCGCTTGGTGTAGGCGGTGCCACCGGCCGAAAGCGCGGCGGGCAGCGGGAGGGTCGCCATCAGGGCCAACAGCGCGGTCGGCCACCAGCGGGCGGGCAGAGGTGGGTTCATTTTGATTTCAGGGTTAGGATCGGCTCCCAGTCGGCCGGCGGCGGGTCTTCCGCATAAAGCCTGGCCAGTCGGAGCAGTTCAACGGTGACAGCATCATCCGGCCGCCGCGCGAGCGCACGGCCAAAATCAGCGGCGGCCTCCGCAAATCTACGTAGGGCGTAGTGGGCGTAGCCGGGGTTGTAGGAGGCGAGGAAATCGCGCTCGGCGGCGGTCAGGTCCTCCGGCGCGCCCACCAGCTCATACACCTCGATGGCCTGCTGCTTGCCCTTGACGCGCAGCCGGGTGAGCGGACGCGTCGCCATCCGCCCCGCCACGGCGCGGGCCGTTGTCTCGCCGAGCAGGATGCCTGTGCCGAATTCCTTGTTCGCGCCCTCGAGCCGCGAGGCGAGGTTCACGGCGTCGCCCATCACGGTGTAGTTCTTTTTCCGCGCCGAGCCGAGGTTGCCGACGATCATCTCGCCCGTGTTGAGGCCGATGCGCACCTCGAGGGTGACGCCCACGGCGGCGTAGCGAGTGTTGATGGCGGCGAGTGCCCGCCGGGCCTCCAGCGCGGCGCGGCACGCCGCCAGCTCGTGGCCGGGCAGTGCCGTCGGCACGCCGAAGACCGCCATCACGGCGTCACCGATGTATTTGTCCACATAGGCGCCGTGGCGGTGCAGGCACTCGCTGGTCTCCTCCAGGTAGGCGTTGACGACCTCGACCATCCTTTCGGGCTCGTCGCGGAGCCGCTCGGACAACTCGGTGAAACCCACGAGGTCGGAGAAAAACACGGTGGCCGCGCGCCGCTCGCCGCCGAGGCGGATGGCCTCCGGGTGGCGCACGAGGGCCGCGACGACCGCCGGATCCACGTAGGCGCCGAACATCGCCTGGATCTCGCGCTTGCGCGCCTGCTCGCGCCAGAAACTCTCCGCCACGACGCCGAGCAGCGCCAGCAAGGCCGCCGCCACCGGGGTCGCCGGCGGCAGGAACCAGCCGGCGGAAAGCAGCGCATATGCGCCGCCCAGCAGCCCGAGCACCAGGCCGCCGGTCATGAGCAGCGGGCCGCGCAAGGCCGCGTGCGACCGCCCGGCCCACCCGATGGCGAGCGCGCCCAACAGCGCGACCAGCAACACAGCCGCCCGCGGCACTGCCGTGATGAAGCCGTCGGCGGTGTGATTGGCCCACGCCGTCCAGTGCAGCAACACGCCGGATTCCACCTTGCCCACCGGCAGCGCCTTGACGTCGAAGGTGCTGCTGGCATTCGCCCCCACAAAAACGACCCGGCCCCGCACCTGGGCGGTGAATTCCGGTGGAAACGGCGGCAGGGCCGCGAGCGCGCGGGCCATGGGCTCCAGTTCCAGATCCGGCGCGGCCGCGAGGAGTTGCCGCAGGCCCGGCTCACCCGCCGCGATGAAGGGAGCCGCGGAGAGCACCGGCACGTCCAGCGTGCGGATTTGCTCCAGCCCGCCGAGCCAGCGGAGCAGGCCGCCCGGCTCCGGCGGCGGCGCGTCGAGCGCGGCCGCGACCAGCGAACCCGGCAGCGGATAAGCGCGCGCGATGCCATCGTCATCCGGCCGGAATTCCACCAGCCCGGTGCGCGGGGTCGGGAAATAGCTGGCGTGCGCTTTGACAAAATCCGCGCCCCACACCACCGGCGGCCGCTCCGCCGTGCGCGCCAGCACGACC
>DAORVZ010000529.1:0-1924 GCA_035434005.1 Lacunisphaera sp. | reverse complement strand
CAGGGTGCCAGCCCGGCAAACGTCAGGCCGAAGCGGATCCAGAACGGAATGGTGAAGAGGGCCAGGGCCGTCGTGCCGAGGAGGATCTGCACCGCCACCAGCGGCTGCCCGCCGTAGAGCCGCGCCACGATGACCGCGATGCCCGCCGACGGCATCGCCGCCTGCACCACCAGCACCCGTTTCAGGTCGTCCGCGCACGGCACATACCGCGCCGCGAGCAGGAAAACCCAGGGCAGCACCCCCAACCGGAGAAGCCACGCGATGAGCGTCACCCGCGGATTCACCAGTTGCCGCGGGTCGTCGAGGTGGGGCTGGATGCTCACTCCGGTCAGCAGGAGGCCGAGCGGGATGGCGCACACGCCGAGGGAATGCACGAGCTGCATCACGAAGGCCGGCACATGGGCGGTGGCCCCGGTCAGGTTGGCCACGATCGACACCGCCAAGGCGATCACCGGGCCGTTGACCAGTTTGCGCCAGCCGGCCCGGGGCGAGAGGCCCGTCACCACCAGCACGCCCCCGGTCCAGATGGCGGCCTCGAGGCCGACGTTGTGCATCAGCAGCGCGGTGCGGTTTTCCGGGCCGAACATCGCATCGAGCAAGGGGAGCGGCAAATAGGTGTAGTTGGTCAGGCCCACAGCCAGCGCGAAACTGCGCAGCCCGTGCCCGAGCGTCAGTCCGAGCGCCCGGGCCACATGCCAGGCGACGGTGATCGACAGCAAAGTCAGCCCGAAACCCAGGAGCGGGGGCAGCAGCAGGTTGCCCGGTGAGCGCAGCGCGGGATTCGTCGCCACCGACTCGAAGATCAGGCACGGCATCGTCACCTTGACCGCTAGGTTGAGCAGGCTGTCCTCCCCCGCCTCGCTGATCAGCCGCACCCCGCGCAGCAGCGCACCGAGCCCGATCATGGCGAACACCGGCAGGATCGTGAGGAAAAGCTGGCCGTAGGACATCAGGGCGGAGGACAGAGGAGCGGCGCCGGAAACGCCAGCCGGGAGTAAGGCGTGGAGCGCTCAGCTCCAGCTGCGCCCTCCACCTTGTCCTTCGTCATCTGTTCTCTGGCTTGCCTGCCATGGCCCGGCCCGCGAGCCAGCCCCCGGTCCACGCGGCCTGGAAGTTGAAGCCGCCGGTGAGGCCGTCCACGTCGATCACCTCGCCGGCGAAGTGGAGCCCCGGCACGAGCCGGCTCTCCATCGTCTTGAAATCAATCTCGGCAAGCCGCACGCCGCCACAGGTGACGAACTCCTCCTTGAACATGCTCTTGCCGTCCACCGCGAATTCCCCCGCGCAGACCTGCGCCGCCAGCGCGCGCAAGGTCGCGCCCGGCACGCCGGCCCATGGCGCCGTCGGGGCGATCCCGGCGGCGGGCAGCAATTTTTCCCACAACCGCAGCGGCAGGCCGACCGGACACCAGGTGCCGAGCTGCTTCTTCGGATTGGCGGCGCGGGCCTGCTCCAGTTCCGCCCGGCACGTCTCGGCCGTGAAGCGCGGCGCCCAGTTGACCACCAAGGTGAACCGGTAGCCGCAATCGTGCAGCACCCGCGCGCCCCACGCCGACAACTTCAGCACCGCCGGGCCGCTCAAGCCCCAGTGCGTGACGAGCAAGGGCCCGCTCTCCCGCAAGGCCAGCCCGCGCACCGCCGTGCCGGCCGCCTCGACCGAGACCCCGGCCAAGCCCTCCAGCCGCGGATCCTTGATGTGGAAGGTGAACAGAGACGGCACCGGCGGCTCGATGGTGTGTCCCATCTGTGCGGCAATTTCCAAGCCGGCATTGGACCGGTTGCCGCCGGTCGCGAGCAGCAGCCGGTCGCAGGCCACCACCTCGCCGGTGGTGAGGGTGAGTTGGAATCCGGCCGGCGTGCGCGCAGCCACCCGCAACCCCGTCCGCAACACCACGCGCACGCCGGCCTTCGCCGCCGCGCTCTCC
>DAORVZ010000528.1:0-1926 GCA_035434005.1 Lacunisphaera sp. | reverse complement strand
TGCGTGTGCCGCCGTCGGCTTGGAGCACATCGCAGTCAATCCAGAGGGTGTGCTCGCCGAGTTTCTGGAGGTCGAGCACGGCGCGGAGGGAGCGGCCGATGAGGCGCTGGATCTCGACGGTGCGGCCGTCGATCCTACCTTTGGTGATATCGCGCGGTTTCCGGTCGAGTGTGCTGTAGGGCAGCATCGAATACTCGGCGGTGAGCCAGCCGCCCTTGACGCCCTGCTGTTTCATCCAGGAGGGCACCTTGGCCTCGATGGTGGCGGCGCAGATGACGCGGGTGGCGCCGAAGCCCAGGAGCACGGAGCCGGAGGCGTGGGGCGCGATGTTGGCCTCGATGGTGAGAGGGCGGAGTTGGTCGGGACGGCGGTTATCGGGACGGGGCACAGGCAGCTAGGTTGAGTGGTTGGTGGCCGGGTATTTCGACCACCTGGTAAACGCCGAGGCGGGCGGAGGGGAAAATCAAGAGGGCTCCGCTTCGGCCTCGTCCGGAGTGGCCGGCGGTTTCAGGGGGAGCTTGTGGCCGGAGGTCGCGGGTGCTTGCCCAGCCATGTGGGCGATGAGCCGGTCGTTAAAGGTTTTGGCGGGATCATGGCCCATGTTCTTCAAGGCCTGCACCAGGGCGGCGACCTCGACCAGCCGGGCGATGTCGCGGCCGGGGCGGACGAAAAACTCGATGTGGGGCACCTTGACGCCGAGGATGTCGTAGTAATTCTCCTCGAGGCCGGTGCGCTCCTCGACGACGTCGGGCGACCAGGTGCGCAGGGAGACGACGAGGTCGATGCGTTTCTCCAGTCGGATGCTTTTCACGCCGAACATGTCGGCGATGTTGATGATGCCGATGCCGCGGCACTCCATGTAGCCGCGGTTGAGGGGGCGGGAACTGGCGGAGAGCTCGCGTTCGTCGAGCAGCTTGATGACGGTGAGGTCGTCGGCGACGAGGGAGTGGCCGCGCTCGATGAGGGCCAGGGCGCACTCGGATTTCCCGATGCCGCTGTCGCCGCGAATCATCACGCCGATGCCCTTGATGTCGAGGGTGGTGGCGTGCTCGGTGCCGGCGGGGGCGAACTCATTGTCGATGCACAGCGTGGCGATGTTCACGAAATTCATCGTGATCATCGGGGTGCGAAAGATGGGCAGGTTCATCTCTTGGGAGACGGCCAGCATCGGGTGGGTGGCGATGAAATTGCGCGTGAGCACAATGGCGGGGATGCCGCGCCGGACCATCTCGGCGAAAATCTCGATCTGCTCGCGCTGGGCCAGGGTTTTGAGGAAGGTCATCTCGGCGGCGCCGAAGACTTGGATGCGCTTGTTCGCGAAATATTTGAAGAAACCGGTGAGGGCGAGCGCCGGCCGGTTGATGGAACCCTCCTTGATCAGACGGTGGAGGCCCGTCTCGCCGGTGACCAGTTCCAGCCCGAGTTTTTCCCGGTAAGTCTCGAAGAAATGGGCGACGGTGATGCCGTGGATGGCTTTGGTGGGCATGGGGGACCGGGGAAAGCAGCGGGTAGCGAGTAGTGAGTAGATAAAGACAGCACTGGCAACAAGCCTCTACTCACCACCCGATGTCCACTGCTGCACTACATATTGAAATCCTTACCGAGGTAGAGGTCGCGGGCCTGGGGATCGTTGATGAGGAAGTCGCCCGAGCCCTCGGTCATGACCTTGCCCTGATGGATGATGTAGGCGCGGTCCACGATGCGGAGGGTCTCCCGGACGTTGTGGTCGGTGATGAGCACGCCGATGCCGCGCTGCTTGAGCTGGAGGATGATCTTCTGCACCTCGGCGACGGAGATGGGATCAACACCCGCGAAGGGCTCGTCCATCAGGAGAAACTTGGGGCGCGTGACGAGGGCCCGGGCAATTTCCAACCGGCGGCGCTCGCCCCCGGAGAGGGTGTAGGCCTTCTGGTTCGCGAGGTGGCC
>DAORVZ010000527.1:0-1929 GCA_035434005.1 Lacunisphaera sp. | reverse complement strand
CACACGAAATCGCACCACAACGAGCCAGCCAAGGCGCACCACGTGCCCGTGGCCAAGCCGTCGGCCCCGGCCCATCCGGCCGGCTCAGGCAAACACCCCGAGCAAACCAAAGCCGGCGCACCGCTCGCCGAAATCGCCAACGCCACCAAGGAATTCAAAGAGAAGGCCCTCGAGAACCTTTCCGGCGACCTCAACGACAAGATCCGCTACCTGATCCGCCTCTCGAAAGAACAGGGCTACCTCACCTACGCGGACATCAACGAGGCGCTCCCCGAGTCCGTCGATAATCCCGAGGACATCGAGAACGTCATCTCCGTCCTCCAGAATCTGGAGATCGACATCCTCGACCCCCAGGAGGTCGAGGGCTACAAGGCCCGCCAGGAAGAGGCAGAGGAGGAGGAATCACGCACGTCGAACAACGACATCCTCGACGACCCGGTCCGCATGTATCTCAAGCAGATGGGCCAGGTCCCGCTGCTCACCCGGGAACAGGAAGTCGAGATTTCCAAGCGCATCGAGACGGCCGAGATCAACGCCCTCGCCGCCCTCTTCGCCCTCGGGCCCGTCGGCAAGCACCTCGCCGATCTCGGCGAGAAGCTCATCCTCCGCACCGAGCGCTTCGACCGCCTCGTCATCGACAAGAAGATCGAGAGCCGCGAGATCTACTTCAAGAACCTCGATAAGCTCGTCAAGACCACGCGCGACAACGACGCCATCGCCACCGAGGCCTGGGCCGACGCGCAAAAAGCCCGCGACGAGAAGGCGAAGAAAAACGCCCTCATCCGCTTCAAGAAGCGCGACAACGTCCTCCGCGCCGCCTACGTCAAATATTACTTCAAGCTGAAGGTCTTCGAGGATTTCCTCATCGAGCTGCGCCCCAAGATCCACGAGATCGAGAAGGGCCTGCACGACCTCTACCGCGCCAAGCACCCGAAGTCCAAGAAGGACACCGCGATCGACGTGCGCGCCGTCGGCCACAAGCTCAAGCAACTCGAACAGGAGATGCGCATCGCCCCGGCGGCGATGATGGAGTCGCTCAAGACCGCGCGCGGCTTCATCCGCGACGCGCACCAGGCCAAGACCGAGATGGTCGAGGCCAACCTCCGCCTCGTCATCTCCATCGCCAAGAAATACACGAACCGCGGCCTCTCCTTCCTCGACCTGATCCAGGAGGGCAACATGGGCCTGATGAAGGCCGTCGAGAAATTTGAATACCGCCGCGGCTACAAGTTCTCCACCTACGCCACCTGGTGGATCCGCCAGGCCATCACCCGCTCCATCGCCGACCAGGCCCGCACCATCCGCATCCCGGTCCACATGATCGAGACGCTGAACAAGGTGATGCAGGTCCAGAAGCAGCTCCTCCAGGAATTCGGCCACGAGCCGACGCCGGAGGAAGTGGCCGAGGAGATGAACCTGCCCGTCGAGCGCGTGCAGCAGATCATGAAGATGGCGCAGCAGCCCATCTCCCTCCAGTCCCCCGTCGGCGACGGCGACGACACCAGCTTCGGCGACTTCATCGAGGACAAGTCCGCGGACAATCCCTACGACATGACCGCCTTCTCGCTCCTGCGCGAAAAGATCATGGACGTGCTCGACTCCCTCACCGAGCGCGAGCGCCGCGTGCTCACGCTGCGCTTCGGCCTAGTTGACGGTTACAGCCGCACCCTCGAGGAGGTCGGCAAGCAGTTCAAGGTCACCCGCGAGCGCATCCGCCAGATCGAGGCCAAGGCGCTCCGCAAGATGCGCCACCCGACGCGCATCCGCCAGCTCCACGGCTTCTTCGACGCCGAGCAGATCGACAACCCGCAGAACCTGCTCAAGAAGCCGCCGGTGATCCCCCCGCAGTTCATCAAGCAGGGTGGTCCGCTCGGCAAGGCGCTCTTCCCGCAGGACTGAAACCGCATTGGGCCTTTACTCGTCTCCCTC
>DAORVZ010000526.1:0-1932 GCA_035434005.1 Lacunisphaera sp. | reverse complement strand
ACGACCGCGCCTACCGCAAGCGCACCGACTACGATGGCACCTATCAGGACGCCTATCTTGTCGACGCGAAGACCGGCACCCGCCGCCTGCTCGCCCGCGCCCTCGGCGAGCGGGCCAGCCTCCGCTGGTCTCCCGGCAACCGCTGGCTCGCCTGGTTCGCCGACCGGCAATGGTTCGCCGCTGATTCGCGCGACGGCTCCGTCCGCTCGCTCACGTCGTCCCTGCCCGTCGCTTTCCACAATGAACTCCACGATCTCCCGCAGGATCCGCCGCCCTATGGCACGGCGGGCTGGACCCAGGATGGCGAGTCGCTCCTTCTCTATGATCGCTTCGATCTCTGGCAGGTGTTCCCCGACGGTCGCCCCGCCAGGAACCTCACCGCCGGCCACGGACGCGCGGAAAACATCGAGCTCCGTCTCCAGTCCATCGAGCCCAACGAACCGGACGACGAAAGGCGCGGCATCGATCCCGCCCAGCCGCTCTACCTGCGCGGCGAGAGCGAGACCACCCGCGCAACCGGTTTCTATCGCACCACCTTCACCGCCACCGGTGCGCCCGAGCGCCTGCTCTGGGCCGATCAGAACCACCGCTACCTCGGCCGCGCCCTCCAGGCCGATGTGCTCCTGCTGAGCGCCTCCCGGTTCGACCAATATCCCGACCTCCTCACCACGACCACCGCCTTCGCCGCCCCCGTCAAGGTCAGCCGGGGCGGCGACCAGCTCGCCGCCTTCCAATGGGGCCGGGCCGAGTTGCTCACCTACCGCAACACCGAGGGCGCCACCCTCGGCGCCGCGCTTTTCAAGCCCGCGGGTTTCGATCCGGCAAAAAAATACCCGCTGATCGTCTACATCTACGAGCGCCTCTCGCAGACCGTCCACACCTTCACCCCGCCCGCGCCGGGCCAGAACATCAACCCCTCGGTCTACGCCAGCAACGGCTACCTCGTGCTCATGCCGGACATCGCCTACACCGTCGGCCAGCCCGGCCACAGCGCCTTCCAATGTGTCATGCCCGCCCTCGACGCGGTCGTGGCCCGCGGGTTCGTCGATGAGCAGGCCATCGGCATCCAGGGACACTCGTGGGGCGGCTACCAAGTCGCCTATCTCCTCACGCAAACCGGCCGCTTCCGCGCGGCCGAGGCCGGCGCCCTCGTCGCCAACATGACCAGCGCCTACTCCGGCATCCGCTGGGGCTCGGGCCGCGCCCGCCAGTTCCAATACGAGAAAACCCAGAGCCGCCTCGGCCGCCCGCTCGCCGAGGCCCCGCAGCTCTACCTTGAGAACTCCCCGCTCTTCGGCGCCGACCGCGTGACCACGCCGCTGCTCATGCTCCATAACGACCAGGACGACGCCGTGCCGTGGCAGCAGGGCATCGAGTTCTTCCTCGCTCTGCGGCGCCTCGGCAAGGAGGCTTATCTGTTCAACTACAACGGCGCCCTCCACGGCCTCCGCCGCCGCGCCGACCTGCGCGATTACTCACTGCGGCTCCGCCAGTTCTTCGACCATTTCCTCCAGGGCGCCCCCTCGCCCGCCTGGATGCAGACCGGCATCCCCTACCTCGACCGCGACGCCGAAAAACTCCGATTCCGCGACTCCACTCAGCCCTCCTCACCATGACCCGAATCCGTCGCCTCCTCCTCCCACTCCTGCTCCTGCCGCTCGCCGCCTTCGCCGCGACCTCGCCTTTCGAGGGTCGCTGGCGCCTCGACCGGGCCCGCAGCACCGCCCTTGATGGCTGGCACGAATGGGACCTCGTCCTCGCTGTCACCGGCAGCCGCGTCAGTCTACAGCATGACATGAAGTGGATCCGCACCACCGTCTCCGCCACGAACACGGTCGACACTGCGGCCGCCGTCGAGATTCCGGCCTACTTCCGCGTCGAGCAGCGCCACATGGCGCTCTACCCGGCCAAGGGCGGAATCACCACCGCCCG
>DAORVZ010000525.1:0-1935 GCA_035434005.1 Lacunisphaera sp. | reverse complement strand
CCTCGGCGGTCACGCGGTCCGCACCCTCAGCGACGGCTGGACGATCGTCACCACCGACGGGCAGCCCTCCGCCCACTTCGAACACACCGTGCTCACCACCGATTCCGGCCCCGAGATCCTCACGGTCCCGCGCGCCCTCTAAAATTTTCCCACTCCCTCTCTTTCCAGTCTTAAACCTTACAACTTAAACCTACACTCCTATGCCTCGTCTACTCGGCGTTGAACTCCCCGCCAAAAAGAAGATCGGATATTCCCTCCGGTATATCTACGGTATCGGCCCGGCCCGGGCTGATCTCATCATCGCCGCCGCCGGCCTTGATGCCAACATGCGCGCCTCGGATCTGTCCGAGGAGCAGCTGAATAAGATCCTCCACGTCATCACCGACAACAAGTGGGTGGTCGAGGGCGATCTCCGCCGTGACATCGCCGGCAATTTGAAGCGCCTCCAGGCCATCAACTGCTACCGCGGCATCCGCCACCGTCGCAGCCTGCCCGTCCGCGGCCAGCGCACCAGCACCAACGCCCGCACCCGCAAGGGCCCGCGCAAGACCGTCGGTGTCACCAAGGCCAAGGAAGCCAAAGCTTAAACCACCATCTCCATGTCTGACGAAAAACCCGCTCCCAAGAAGGAAAAGGCCCCCAAGAAGGTCGCCGCCGCTGCTGACGCCGCTCCCGCCGCTGAAGCCAAGCCTGCCAAGGCCCCCAACGCCGCCAAGCCCGCCGCTGATGCGGCCGCCGCTCCGGCCACCGCCGCCAAACCCGTCGAACTCGTCGGCGGTGTGCCGAAGGCCGTCACCGCTGAGGATCTCCTCAAGGAGGAGTTGCTGGCCGTCAAGGTCCGCAAGGCCAAGGGCTCGAAGAACATCACTTCCGGCATCGCGAACATCGCGGCCACGTTCAACAATACCATCGTCTCCATCACGGACGCGAAGGGCAACGTCATCTCCTGGTCCTCCGCCGGCAAGTGCAACTTCCGCGGCTCGCGCAAGTCCACGGCCTATGCCGCCCAAGTTGTCGCCCAGGACGCCGCACGCAATGCCATGTCCCATGGCCTGAAGGAAGTGCAGATCCGCGTGAGCGGTCCCGGTCTCGGCCGCGACTCAGCCATCCGCGGTCTGCAGGCCATTGGCTTGGAGATCTCATCCATCATCGACGTCACCCCCGTGCCACACAATGGCTGCCGCCCGCGCAAGCGCCGTCGCGTCTGATCCCAATCACCACATTTAAAATCACTTTCCCATGGCTCGCTACACAGGACCCACCACCCGCATCAGCCGCCGCTTCGGCCAATATATCGTTGGCTCGGCGAAGGTGCTCGAACGCCGCAACTTCCCGCCCGGTCAGCACGGCCCGAAGTCCCGCCGCAAACTCTCCGAATACGCCGTCGGCCTCGCCGAGAAGCAGAAGCTCCGCTTCATCTACGGCCTGCTCGAGCGCCAGTTCCGCCGCACGTTCGCGATCGCCAAGCGCGAGCGAGGCGTCACCGGCGAGCGCTTCCTGCAGCTCCTGGAAACCCGCCTTGACAGCGTCGTCTACCTCCTTGGTTTCGCCAAGAGCCGGGCGGCCGCCCGCCAGCTCGTCAACCACGGCCATGTGCGCGTCAACGGCCGCAAGGTCGACATCGCCAGCTACACCGTCCTGCAGGGTGACGAGGTGGAGATGAAGGCTGTCAATTCCTCCCGACAGCTCGCCACCCGCTCCATCGAGGAAAGCCGCGCTCGCGTCGTCCCCGGCTGGCTCACCCGCAATGACGAGGCCCTCAAGGGCACCGTCACCCGCCTGCCCACCCGCGACGAGATGGAGCCTTCCATCAACGAGCAGCTCATCGTCGAATACTACTCCCGCTTCTGAGCGGTTTCTGCCGGTCGCTTCATCCAATCATCGCTCCTTAAAATTCAAATCATTCCCGCCATGCCCAAGCGTCTCGGAAAGTTC
>DAORVZ010000524.1:0-1937 GCA_035434005.1 Lacunisphaera sp. | reverse complement strand
GCGCGGGCCCCGGCCTTGTCTCCCTGTTTTTCGAGGATGTTGCCAATGCGCCAGTGGGCGGCGGCATGACCGGGCTGGTTGCCGGGTGGAGTCTGCGCCAGGCATTGGCGGAGGGCGGCGAGGCCGGCGGCAAGGCGTTCCCCGGAGATGGCGGCGATGCGGCCGGTCTGGAACAGGGCGGCGTAGTCGCCGGGTTTCTCCGTCAGCACCTCATCCAACTCGGCGAAAGCGGCGGCGTATTTCTTCTCCATCACGCGGACGGAGGCGATGGCCATCCGGCCGCGGGCGGGATCGAGCTGCTTGATTGCCTGCGCCTGGGTGAGGGCCTTTTCCAGGCTCCCGCCGACGATGCCGGGAGCCTGCTGGTAGTAGCTGAGCAGGGCGAGACGGGCGTCGATATTCTTCGGGTCCAGCTCGACGGCTTTTTCGTAGGCCGTGCGGCATTTGCCGGCCAGGCCCATCTTGGAAAACATGCCGGCCTTCTGGGCCGAGAGGCCGTAGGCGTCGCCGAGGCGGTGGAGGTAACGGGCGTCTGCCGGTGCCAGGGCAACGGCCCTTTCAAGATACGCGACGGCTTTTTCATGGTCGTTGCCCTGGAGGGCGAGCCGACCGAGGTAGAACTGGACGTCGGCGTTCCCGGCGTCGGCCGCTGCCAGGGCCTCGAAGGCTTTTTGCGCCTCCTGCGGCTTGCGCTGTGTGTAAAGCTCGACGGCGGCGGTGTAGGCGTCCGGGTTGATCGCGGCGGAGGCGAGGAGGGCGAGGGCGGAGAGCGCCAACGCGGCGCAGAAAGGGCGGAACATGGAGTGAAAGTGAAGGTGAAAGGAAGACGGAGGGAAGCGGTTATGTGATGGCAGGGAGTGGAGGCAGTAGCGAGTAGCGGGTAGGTGCGCCTTGGAAGTCTTTCTCGTTCTCTTAATCTACTCTTACTCTCAGGTTTGGAGTGGGGGGGGACGGGCGAGAGCTCGGATTTTTTTGAGAAAGAGTAAGAGAAAGAGAACGAGAAAGATTCACTCCGCGCGCAGCGCGACCAGCGGGTCGACGCGCGTGGCGCGCTGGGTGGGGCTCCAGGCGGCGAGGAGGACCACGGCGGCCAGCAGCAGGCTGACGCCGGCGTAGGTGGCGGGGTCGTAGGCGGGCACCTCGTAAAGCAGGCTCGCGATGAAACGGGCGAGTCCGAGCGTAAGGAGGAGGCCGGCGGCTAGGCCGGCGAGGACGAGCCGGCCGGTGCCACCGAAAACGAGGGCGAGGACATCGGTGGGGCTGGCGCCGAGGGCCACGCGAACGCCGATCTCCCGTGTGCGGGTGCCGACGGCGAAAGAGACCAACCCATAAAGCCCGAGGGCGGCCAGCAGCAGCGCGACCACGGCGAATCCGCCCATGAGGGCGGCGCTGAAGCGTTGCGAGGCGCTGGCGCGGCCGACGCGATCCTCGATCGTGGTGATGTCAAAAACCGGCAGGTTCGAATCGAGCGCTGCCACCGCGGCGCGAAGGTCGGGCAGCGACGCAGCGCTGGGGCCGGCCGTGTGCACCAGGAGCGTGAGCGCGCGGATCGGGCGCTGGTCGAACGGAATGAAGTAATCGGGATCGCGCGTCGGGCTCGCGACCAGGCCGCGGTATTTCGTATCGGGCACCACGCCGACAATGCGCATCCAGGGGTTGGCGCTGTCGGCGCGCATGCGCTTGAAGCGCTTGCCGAGCGCATCGCTGTCGGGCCAGAAACGGCGGGCGAAGCTCTCGCTGACGACGGCGACGGGTTCGCTGTCGGGGGCGAGGCCGGCGGCGAAGGTCCCGCCTTGGAGGAAGTGAATCCCGGCCGTGGCGAAGAACTCCGGGGAGACGATGTGCCAATAGGCGCGCGGGTCGCGTCCGAGCGGCACGGGTGGCTGATCCTCGACGCTGAAGATCGTCGCGGAGTAGTAGTCGTCCAGTGGCGTGTC
>DAORVZ010000523.1:0-1938 GCA_035434005.1 Lacunisphaera sp. | reverse complement strand
ATATCCCGACCTGGCGGCGCGAGTCCGTTTCATCGTCTCGGGCAACCGCGCGCGCGAGGTCATGGAACCGCAGCCACACCGTCGGGCAGCCCTGGACGGCCGGATGGAGGATCTCGCCACCGACGCGCCGGCAGGCCTGATCCCGCTGGTCAGCGACAACTGGGCGAAATATTTCACGTGGCGCGGGGAAGGGGAATTTCCCGCCGCCGACCGGGAGCGACTCCGGCAATTCGTCGTTCAGGCCCGCGCGCAACACCGGATCCTGCGTTTCTGGAACACCCCGAACCTTCCCGCAGTCTGGCGCGAATTGCGCGCGGCCGGCGTCGATGTCATCGGCACGGATGATCTGCTGGCCCTGCGCCGGTTTCTCGATACACCCTGAACCGTCATGCGCATTTTGGTCATCGAGGACGATCCCAAGCTTGCCGCCTTTGTCACCGGCGGGCTCAAGCAGGCCGGTTTCGCGGTGGACCAAGCCGCCGACGGTCTCGACGGCCTCGCCCTCGCCCGGCAGGGGCACTACGCCGCCGCGGTCGTCGACCTGATGCTGCCGAAGCTCGACGGCCTCGCCCTGATCGGGAGCCTGCGCGCTGAGAAAAACCAGCTGCCGGTCATCATCCTCAGCGCCCGCGCCAAGCTCGATGACCGCATCCAGGGACTGCAGGCAGGGGGCGACGACTATCTCACCAAGCCCTTCGCCTTCTCCGAGCTGCACGCCCGTCTCCAATCGCTCATCCGCCGCGCCCAGCCGGGCGAGGCCGTGGCGGAGCTGGCCAACGGCGGCGTCACGCTCAACCTGCTGACGCGCGAGGTCGCGCGCGACGGGCGGAAACTCGACCTGCAGGCGCGCGAATTCGCCCTGCTGGAGCTGCTGTTGCGGCACCCGGGGCGCGTGTTGACCAAGACCTTCCTGCTCGAGCGGCTGTGGGACTACAGCTTCGACCCGCAGACCAATGTCGTCGATGTCCTCGTCTGCCGCCTGCGCGGCAAGGTCGACCGCGATTTCGACGCCAGGCTCATCCACACCGTCCGGGGAGCGGGTTATGTTTTCAAAGTGGATTAAGCGCCTGACCGGCGCGTTCAGCTTCCGGCTGAACGTCTATTACGCCGCGTTCTTCAGCCTGCTGGCGCTGGGCTTCTTCGCCTTTGCCTATGGCGAACTGCTGGCGCTCCTGCGCAAGAAGGACCGCGATCTGGTGAAGTCCCAGCTGGAACAGTTGGTCGCGCGTTACGAGCACGGCGGGGTCGGGCGGTTGCGCGCCGACTTCAGCGTGCCCGATGAACTGAAGAAGAATGTGCTCTTCGTGCGACTCATCGCGCCAGACGGGAAACCCGAGCTGGTGGTGTTGCCCGCCGAGGACCGCGGGCGGGGCGACCTCGATCTCGCTCGCTTCACGCTGGCCGACGCCCCGGCTGCGGGCAGCAAGCCGACTTGGCAGGAGGTGCCGACGCCCGATGGAGGCCGGACCTGGGTCGCCTACACCGCCCGACTCGGAGATGGCCGTCTGCTCCAGGCCGGTGCCCGCACCTCCGACCGGCGCGAACTGCTGGAGGAATTCGCCGGCGTCTTCTTGCAGGTCATCATCCCCGCCATCATCGGCGGCGTGCTCATCGGCTTCTGGCTGACTTGGCGGGCGCTGGCGCCCGTGAGGGGTATCCTCGCCACGGTGCGCGGCATCCTCGCCACCGGCGATCTCGGCGCGCGGGTGCCGGAACGGCGCAGTGAGGACGAGCTCAGTCAGCTTGTCACCGTGCTCAACCAGATGCTCGCGCGGAACCAGGCGCTGATCCGGGGGATGCGCGAGGCACTCGACAACGTGGCCCACGACCTGCGCACGCCGCTCGCCCGCATGCGCGGCTCGGCCGAGCTGGCCCTGCAGGATTCCGCCGATCCCGCCGCAGCCCACGAGACGCTGGCCGACACCGTCGAAGAGACCG
>DAORVZ010000522.1:0-1939 GCA_035434005.1 Lacunisphaera sp. | reverse complement strand
CCCGGCGCACCTTCTCCTTCAGCTCGGCGTCGAGGGCGGCGTAAGCCTGCTCGGTCAGCTCGCCGTGTTTGATCATCCGGTCCTTCAGGTGGCGGATGGGATCGGCGCGCTCGAGTGCGGCGATGTCTTCCTTCGAGCGGTAGAGCGCATGGTCGTCGGAACTGGTGTGGCTGGAGAGCCGCTCGACCTTCACCCAGAAGAACACCGGCCCCTGGCCCGCGCGCAGCTCGGCCAGCGCCGATTGGGCGGCGGCGTGGACCGCCTCGGGATCGCTGCCGTCGATCAGGCGCCACTGGGCTTGGTTGATGACCGCGAGTGCGAGTGGGTTGTTGGCCTTCGTGGGCGTCGAGATGCCGTAGCCGTTGTCCTCGACCATCAGCAGCAGGGGCAGCTTCTTCTCCAGCGCGAAGCTGACCGCCTCATAGAAATCACCCTGGCGCGACGCCGCGTCGCCAATCGTCGTGACGACCACGCCGTCCTTCTGGTCGAGTTGCAGGCCCCAGGCGATGCCGCAGGCCGGCAGCAGTTGCGAGGCCGTCGGGGTCGGCACACTGACGATGTTGTGTTCGCGCGAGCAGTAGTGCGACGGCATCATGCGGCCGCGCGAGGCGGAGTCGCGCTTGGCGAAATACTCCAGCGCCAGATAGCGCGTGGTCAGGCCGCGCCCCATGCACAGGCCGCGATCGCGGTAATACGGGACGATGTAGTCGCTGTCGCGCAACTGAGCGCCGATGGCGGCCAGCGCCTCGTGCCCCCGGCCCGAGACGTGGAAATGCCCCTTGCCCTGCCGGTTCAGGCTCTCCTCCCGCAGATCGCCGTGCCTGCTCTCCAGCATCGTCAGCAACAGGTGGCGCTTCTGCTCTTGGTTCAGGGTGGTGGCGGTGGCCATGGGGTGATGCCGGGAAATTTCCCGCCAAAGGCGGTGCCCTGCAACGCATTTATCGGCCGGAGCTCCGCCCCGTCCGGGTTTACACCCTTTGGCTGAGGTTGAGAACGCTTGCCGGGCGGCGGCTTGCGCCGCACTTGCCTTCAAAACCTTCCGATGCTTTTCGCGTAGCGCATCAACCCGCCGCGCCAGGCCGGGAAGCCCGCGCCAAGCAACAGCGCGAAGTCGGCCTCGTCGGGCGTCCTGACCACGCCCTCCGCCAGCACGCGCTTCGTCTCGTCGATCATCACGCCGTTGAGCCGCTCGGCGATGGCGGCGGGTTCCAGCGCGGATTTCTCGGCCGGGGCAAACGCCGCCGTCGCGGCGTTCAGCGTCTCCCGGCCGTCGGTGTAATCGTAGAAGCCCGCGCTCTCGCCGTTTTTGCGGCCCTTCAGCCCGGCTGCGAGCAGGCGCTGGCACAGGGTCGTCGCCGTGAAGCGATCCGGGAAGTAGTGTTGCATCTCGCCGAAGATGAAGGCGGTCACATCCACGCCGACCTCGTCGATCAGCCGCATCGGCCCCATCGGCCAGCCCCACTCGTGCAACGCCCCGTCGATGGCCTCGGTCGGCACGCCCTGCTCCCAGAGCCGGCACGCCTCGTTCAGGTAGAAAAACATCACCCGGGTGACCAGGAACCCGGGCGCGGAGCGGCAGACGACCGGCGTCTTGCCCAGCGATTTGACGAAGGCCAGCGCGCGCTCCGCCGTCGCGCGGGTCGTCTCCTTCCCCAACACCAGTTCCACCAGCGGCATCCGGCCGACCGGATTGAAAAAATGTAGGCCGACGAAACGGCCGGGGTTGGTGGCCTTGGCCGCCATCTCCTCCAGCGGCAGAGCGGAAGTGTTGGAGGCGAATACGCAGCCTGGCGCCATGACCTTCGACAGGTCGGCGAAAAGTTTTTGCTTCGCCCCCACATCCTCGACGATGGCCTCGATCACGAGGTCGCACATGTCGAAATCCTCCAGGGAGGTCGTGACGCCGAAGCCCTTGTACAGATCGTCCACGTCCAGCACG
>DAORVZ010000521.1:0-1950 GCA_035434005.1 Lacunisphaera sp. | reverse complement strand
GCATCAAGCCACTGGCGGGCGATTCGCACGGCGTTGCGCTTCATCCACCACGGGTAAACCCACAACCAGACGGCAAAGCCCGCCACCAAGCCGGCGGCGGTCAGGTAAAGGGCGGCGCGGGCGAACCGGCTGCCCTCAAACCAGTCCTGCAGCCACCACCACCAGTCGCGGAGGCGGCCCGAGCGGAGGTTTGGTCGCTGCGGACGTCCGCGGCCCTGGAAGGGACTGCGGGTTTCACCTGCGCCGGGTTTGTGGCGGATCGGTTGCATGACGGGAGTGTGGGGCAGGCGCAGCGGCCGGAACAAGCCGGAACCTTTGCGCCGGCAACATTCCGCTTCTGCTTTGGGGCGCTTCCGTGTATGCGAGGCGGCGACATGGCACGCGCGTCCGTCAGGCAGATGTGGAAAGAAAAACTCGCGGGGAAGCTCGCGCCGAAATCTTGGCCCGACGCGCCGTCGCTGGTGCGTCCTGCTTTCTCCGGCCGCGTGCTCGGCATCGATCCCAGCCTGCGCGGCACGGGCCTGGCGTTGATCGAGTTCGCGCCCGGCCGCCCGCCGGTGCTCCTGCGCTGCCTAACGGTGAAAGTCGCCGCCAAGCTGCCGATGGCGGTCTGCCTCGGGGAGATCCACCGGGCGGTGGCGGCGTTCGTGGGGGACTTCGACCCGCGGCATGTGGCGCTGGAGCAGACGATCTACGTGCAGAATTTCCAGACCGCACAGATCCTCGGGGCGGCGCGCGGTGCGGCAATCGCAGCGGCGGCGTTGCAGGCGAAGGAGATTTTCGAATATGCCCCGCTGCGCGTGAAGCTGGCGGTGGTGGGCCGTGGGCGCGCCAGCAAGGACCAGATGGCCCGGACGGTGATGACGCTGCTCGGCCATGGCAGGACGCTGGCCTTCGACGAGGCCGATGCGGCCGGCGTGGCGTTGTGCCACGCCTTTACGTGGCGCGGGTGATCAGTCCTTCGCCGCCGGTGCAAACGGTGGTTGCGTCCGGTCGCCGTGATGATTGCGGCGGTAGAGCCGGTAGGCGGTGTAGCCCGCGCCGGTCACGCCGCTGAGGGTCGCAGGAAGGAGGAGCGTGTCGTAGCCGAAGCGGCCGTAGCCGATCGCGCCGACCACGCCGCCGGCGAAAAAGCCGAGGAGCAGCACGCCGTAGAGGCGAAATCGAAACCAATCCACCGGCACCCCGCGGAGCAGGTGACCGCAGGCGATGCCGAGATCGGTCACCATGCCCGTCATGTGCGTGGTGCGCATGGCTGCGCCGCTATAGGTCGTGGCCATGGCGTTTTGCAGGCCGCAGGTGAGGGCCGCGAGGTATTCCCCGGCGATGTTCCCCCGCCGGAGGAGCAGCACCGCCGCGAACAACGCGGTGGACTCCAGGGACAGAGCCACCCCATACCGCCGGCCGAGCTTGAGCTGTCCCTGCGCGATGACCGCCCCGCTGAGCACGCAGCCCGCAAAAAAGGCGAGCAGGATGGCCAGCGCGTGCAGCGCGACTGGGTAGTCGCCTCGCGCCAGCTCCATACCCAGCACGGTAAGGGTGCCGGTCAGGTGGCTCAGCGCCTGGTGAAACACACCGAGAAAGCCTACGGCGTTGACCAATCCGGCGATCAAGGCGAGGGCGAAGGCGCCCAGATAGATCCAGGCGGGTGTCGTGTGCTGTCGCAGCATGTCCCATGTAGGCAGGCCGGAAGGCGGGTGGCAAGTTTACCGCAAGTGTGCACTTGAGTTCCGGCGCGGAAACTACGTCCATCAGGCTGTTTCTCGATCGATGCCCTTGTCACCTGAACCGCCTCCGCCACCGGCCGACCTCGCACCGTTGCTGAACCACGCTGAGCTGCGGCTCAGCCCGGACCTGAAGACGGTGGTATTGTCAGCCGAGCGTGTGGCCGTTAAATACGTGCCAGGCCGCCGCTATCTCGTCCTGACGCCCAAGCAGTGGGGGATGCTG
>DAORVZ010000520.1:0-1951 GCA_035434005.1 Lacunisphaera sp. | reverse complement strand
CACCGTGATCGGTTTTCCGGCCAGCTTGAACTCGAAGCCGTTGAGCGTGGAGGCCTGCGCGACCTCGGCGTCGATGCGGTCGGCGACGAGCTGGGGGTTTGTCATCGGCCCCTCGGCGGCGGCGAGGAGGAGCTGCTGGAGCTCGCGGATGGTGAGCTCGTTCAGCTCGTGGCGCTGGAGGAGGAGAGCCTTGGCCTCGTTGATGAGGACAGGGTCGCCGGTGAAGGCGGCGCGGGCCTTGCTGGCGGCCTCGGAGCCGGCGTCGTGGATGGGCGAGACGTCGGTCAGGGCCTTCCACTGGGCGTTGCCCTCGAGGGTGACGAGGGACTTGTAGGCCGAGTTGACGAGGAGCAGGAAGCGGTCGGCGCGTTCCTGCGTGGGATTGGCATCGGCGGCGAACCCGTTCGACAGGCTCAGGGTTAACGCGGAGGCCGCAAGCAGCGCCGCAACGACGGCACGGCGAAGGGGGGATGTGACGCGAATCATGGCCGTGTCATAAGCCTTCGGGTGCTCCAGCCAACAAATAAACGTGACCGGCTATTTTTTCTTCCGGATCCAGTAGGTCAGCGGCTGTTCGTAGCAGATGCCGGTGAGATCCTCGGTCTTGCCCCTGAAATACTGCTCGGGGTCCTTCACGCCCTTATTGTAGGCCAAGGGCGCGATCTCCTTCTGGAAGTATTCGAGCAGGAATCGGGCGCGCATTTCGCTCAGCTTCTGTTCAAATTCCTCGCGGAAGTATTTCCGCAGCGAGGAGACGATTTCAGTGATTTCTTGCTGAGTGAATTCGATGGCCATGGCAGTGGATTTTGTAGGGATGTGGCTCGATCCAGATCAAATCTTCACCGGCTTCACGCACTGGCCGTCGGTCACGCGGTCGCCGGGGTAGAGGATGACCTCGTCACCGGCAGCGTGGCTACGCTGGTTTCGGCCTAAAACGCACATGGGGCTTGTCCTTGAAATGTTCGTCCTGTGTCCAGAGCAAGGCACCACTCATCCGCGCCGTCGCGTAGATGATGGAGTCGGCCAGTGCCAGTCCCTCCTCGTGATCCACGGTTGCAGCTTCAAGGGCCAGATGGCTGTCTAGATCCACCACCTTGCCGGTTTGCATCGCCGCGACAGCCAGCAGGGCTTCATTCTCCCCGCGTTCCCGCAGCACAACCTTGAATACTTCACAGAGGCAGATCGTCGGGACAACTAAGCTGGCCCCATCCTCAATGGCCGCTGCGAAATAGCCCGCGTTTTTCTCCCCGGCCAGATAGGCGAGCCAGGCGGAGGAATCCACCACGTTCATACCCTGTCGCCGGCCCGGTCAAATGACGTGTTGATGCCTTTGAGCGATCCGCGGAGCTTGCGGATGTCGCGCACCGGGATGATTTCGATGCGATTGCGGTAGGAAATCACATGGGCTTTTTCACCCGAACGGATGCCCATGGCCTCGCGGATGCTTTGCGGGATGACCACTTGGAATTTGGGCGATATGGTTACGGTTTTCATGTCGTTAAACGATGTTGGGATCGATCAAGTTGTCAATTGCCGCCCTCAAATCTTCACCGGCTTCACGCGCTGGCCGTCGGAGATGCGGTCGCCGGGGTAGAGGATGACCTCGTCGCCGGCGGTCAGGCCTTTGAGTATCTGCACCTCTCTGCCGCTGGAGCGGCCGGCCACGACGGGGACGATCACGGCCTTGCCGCCGCGGACTACATAGGCCGCGGATTCGTTGCCATGACGGAACAGGGCGGAGACCGGCACCTTCAGGGTGTTCTCGGTTTCCCAGACGAGCACGCGGGCCTCGACGCGGAAGTTGTCGCCCAGCGAGGCGCGCTCGGCGACGGGCGTGATGATGTCGGCCACGACGTTGACACGCTGTTCCTCGACGCCGAGGGCAGAGATTTTGGTGAAGGCTGCGGGCTCGACCAGCCGCACGCGGGCCGCAAGCGGCTCCGGCCCGCCC
>DAORVZ010000519.1:0-1961 GCA_035434005.1 Lacunisphaera sp. | reverse complement strand
ACCGCCCGCCGCTGTCGGCGACAAGGTCGTCGTCAGGCTCAACGAGTGGAAGGAGCGCCACCAGAATCCCGACGGCGTCATCATCGAGAAACTCGGCCGCGCCCTCGAGCCCCGCGCCGAGCTCGCCGCCATCTACCACAAATACAACCTCGTCACCGCCTTCCCCGAAGGCGTCGTGCGCGAGGCCGCCTCCCTCCCCGCCGTCGTCAGCCCCGCTGACCTCGCCGGCCGCCGCGATTACCGCGCCATCCCCACCTTCACCATCGACCCGGACGACGCCAAGGACTTCGACGACGCGCTCTCCATTGAGTATCTCGCCCACGGCGACATCCGCATCGGCGTGCACATCGCCGATGTCAGCCATTACGTGAAGCCCGGCACGGCCCTCGACCGCGAGGCCCAGCACCGAGGGAACTCCACCTACCTCGTCGGCACCGTCGTGCCAATGTTGCCCGAAAAACTCTCGAACGGCCTCTGCTCGCTCGTCGAAGCCCAGGACCGCGTGACGAAGGCCGCCCTCTTCACCTTTGCCGCCAACGGCCGCCTCAAGACCACCGAGTTCGCCAATACCGTCATCCGCAGCCGCAAACGCCTGACCTACAAGCAGGCCTTCGCGCTCATGTTCGAGGACGACCTCAACAAGATCCGCAAGCTTCCCCTGCCCGCCGCGCACCAGACCGGCGCGACCGGCCGTGCACTTAGCGAGTTGCCGCACGACGAGCTGACCGAACTGCAGACCTGGATCCGCCAGCTCTGGTCCATCGGCCACAAGATCCGCCTGGAGCGCATGCGCGGCGGCAGCCTCGATCTCGACATGCCGGAGACCAAAATCTTCGTCGACGCCGCCGGCTACGCTGACCGCATCGAGCTCATCCACAACGACGAGAGCCACCAGCTCATCGAGGAATTCATGCTCCTCGCCAACGAGGCCGTCGCCCGCCTCACCCGCAGCCACCACCTGCCCTCGCTCTACCGCGTGCACGACGATCCCGACGAGGAGAAGCTCGCCGAGCTCCGGCAGTTCCTCGCCACCTTCGGCATCAAGGTCGGCGACCTGAACAACCGCGCCGAGGTCGTGAAACTCCTGGCGGTTCTCAAGGATCACCCGCAAGGCTACATCCTCCGCACGCAGTTGCTCCGCTCCATGCGCAAGGCCTGCTACCGCGCGACGCACGACGGCCACTACGGCCTCAACAAGACCGACTACACGCATTTCACCTCGCCCATCCGGCGCTACGCCGACCTAGTCGTGCACCGCGTGTTCGACACCCACCTCGCCAAGGCGGCGGGGCTGCCCACCGCCAGCTACCGCATCGCACAGATCGACAACCTCGCCGAGCACCTCAGCCTCACCGAGATCAACAGCACCGAGGCTGAGCGCGATTCGCAGAAACTGAAGCTCATGGAATACTTCGAGCGCGAGGCGGAGAAAAAGAAGAAGACGGTCTTCACCGCCATCATCACCGACGTCCGCAACCACGGGTTCTTCATCGAGGTGGCCGACGCCGGCGCCTTCGGCATGGTGCCCGTGTCCTCGCTCAAGGACGATTTCTACGTGCTCAACGGCGCGGGCACGGCCTTCATCGGTCGCAAGACCAAGCGCAAGTTCGAACTCGGCCACAAGGTTCAGGTAGTCGTGGACAAGGTCGACCGCCAGAAGCGCCTGATCGATTTCACCGTGCCGTAATCGGCCCGGGTCAAATCGCGTGTGAGGTGCGATTGCTTTTTCGAGCAGGCTTCATCTGTTGCCACCATCCACCATGAAACACTACGATTTTGCCGACCGGTTCCGCGCACTCTACGACCAAGCCGTCAAACTCTATGCCTCCGGCAAGACTGGCGCGGATGGCTACTTCTCTGCGGACGAGACGGCCTTCCTCGCGGCCAACGGTCTCACGGCCCAGAATCTTTACGACTACGCCGAGGATCACCACGGCTATGGCGAACCGGGCTACGACCGC
>DAORVZ010000518.1:0-1963 GCA_035434005.1 Lacunisphaera sp. | reverse complement strand
CTCGGCCGGCTGTGCGCGCACCTGCGCGATCGCGGACTCGACCGCGACACGCTGGTGGAAAAAGTGACCCTCACCGGCCAACCCGCGTTCAACTTCGTGCCCGCCGGCCTCGGCGGTTACGTGCCGGCCGCCCACTTCACGGAAAACGCCGACGAAGCCCGTCGCCTGCTCGCTGCCGCCGGTTTTCCCGCGGGCCGCGGGTTCCCCCGTCTGGAACTGGCCACCTGGGTCAACACCCCGGTGCTAGAAGCCATCCAGCAACGGTGGCGCCGGGAGATCGGCATCGAGGTCGCACTCACCCAGCGCGAAGCGCGCACGCACCTCGCCTCCCTCGCCAGCGGCGACTACGCCCTCGCGCTCATGACGGCCATCCCCGACTACGACAGCGCCGCCGACCTGCTCACCCAACTGACCACCGGCCACCCCGGCAACTATCCGCACTGGCACAACGCCGACTTCGACCGGTTCGTGGCCGCCGCCGATTGGTCCGCGGCGGAAAAAATCCTGCTCGGGGACATGCCCCTGATCCCGCTCTATTTCAACGCGCAGAACTTCCTCGTCTCCCCGCGCGTGAAGGGCTGGCGCGCCGACCGGCTGTGGACGCGGTTTTATCGCGGCCTGTCCGTCGAAAGATAGGGCGGAGCGGTCCGCTCCGCCGCGTCGCACCGGTGCGCCCGCCCTTCTGCCGGGTAACTCCGCACTCGCCACAACTCGGGCCCCTCACACATTGGGGTTCCCCCTATGAAATCCGCATTGCTGTCAGTTTTCCTCTTCGGCGCTGTGGTTTCCGCGCTGGCCACGGACCCCGCTCCCGTCATCTCCGCCGCGCGCCTCCTCGCCCACACCAAGATCCTCGCCTCCGACGAGTTTGAGGGCCGCGCCCCCGGTTCGCCCGGCGAGGAGAAGACCGTCGCCTACCTCGTCAACGAGTTCCGGCAGCTCGGCCTCGCGCCCGGCAACCCCGACGGCACCTACATCCAGAACGCGCCGCTCGTCGGCATCACCTCCACACCCTCGCTCGCCTTCACCATCGACGGCCGCACCCTCACGCTGGAAAACATCAACGACTTCGTCGGCCCCTCCAGCCGGCTCACCCCGCACGTCGCGGCCAGGGACACCGACGTCGTCTTCGTCGGCTACGGCATCGTCGCCCCCGAATACGGCTGGGATGACTACAAGGGTGTCGACGTGCGCGGCAAGACGGTCGTCATGCTCATCAACGACCCTCCGGTCACCACCGCCGACGGCCAGCTCGACGCCACCATGTTCAAGGGCAAGGCCATGACCTACTACGGCCGCTGGACCTACAAATACGAGATCGCCGCCGCCAAGGGCGCCGCCGCCTGCCTCATCGTCCACGAGACCGCGCCTGCCGCCTACCCCTTTGCCGTGGTGGTCAACAGCTGGACCCGCGAGAACTTCGAGATCAGCACCCCCAGCCTGAATGCCGGCAACGTCGCCATGCAGGGCTGGCTCACGCTCGACGCCGCCCGCCGGCTCTTCACCGCCGCGGGCAAGGACTACGACCGCGCCAAGGCCGCCGCCGTTCGCCCGGATTTCCAACCCATCACGCTCGGCGCCAAGGCCTCCTTCACCGTGGACAACGTCCTCCGCCCCGTCGCCTCGCGCAACGTCGTCGCCCTCCTCCCCGGCGCCGACCCGCAGCTGCGCGATGAATACATCATCTACACCGCCCACTGGGACCACCTCGGCCGCGACCCGCGCCTGCCAGGCGACCAGATTTTCAACGGCGCCGCCGACAACGCCGCCGGCGTCGCCGTCCTCCTCGAACTCGCCCGCGCCTTCACCGAACTGCCACCCGACCAGCGCCCGAAGCGCAGTATCCTGTTCCTCTCCGTCACCGCCGAGGAGAAGGGCCTGCTCGGCTCGCGCTACTACGCGCAGGATCCGCTCTACCCGCTGGCGAAGACGCTCGCGAACATCAACATGGACGGCGCCAACC
>DAORVZ010000517.1:0-1964 GCA_035434005.1 Lacunisphaera sp. | reverse complement strand
AAGCGGCAGAATCGCGGCATAAAGCCGCTCCTACAGCGGAAGCCTGAGGCGCGCTATACAGCCGGTCGCATCCTCGCGGTTTTCGAGCGTCAGCGAGCCGCCGTGGTTTTCGGCGATTTGGCGGCAGAGGACCAACCCGATGCCGGAGCCGGAGGGTTTCGTCGTGAAAAAGGGGACGAACAAATTCTGCACGTTGGCGATGCCGGGGCCGTCGTCCTCGACGTAAATCTCGATCTGACCCGGGGCCTTGCGCCAGCCGACGCGGACGCAGCACGTGGGCTCGCCGGGCTGGCCGGTGTCGGGCGCGGCCTCGACGGCGTTCTTGATGAGGTTGATCAGGACCTGCTCGACCTGGGCGGCGTCCATCGAGACGGTCAGCTCGGGACCCTCGATCAGCTTTACGGTGGAGCGGCCCTCGAGCGTCACGATGCGGCGCAGCAGCGGGGCGAGCTCGCAGGGCTGCTTGCTCGGGGCGGGCAGCTTGGCGAGGCGCGCGTAGGACTGCATGAACTTGTTCAGACCCTCGGAGCGCGACTCGATGATCTCGAGGCCACCGAGCATGTCCTGCTCCCAGTCGGCGGCGCGCTGCGGGCGCTTGAGCATGGTCGTCAGCGAGCCGGCGATGGACTTGATGGGGGCGAGGGAGTTGTTGAGCTCGTGGCCGATGACGCGCACGAGGCGCTGCCAGGCTTTCAGCTCCTCCTCGCGCAGCGGCTGGCTGAGGTCGGCAATGACGACGAGCGAGTGGGGCAGGCCGCCCTCGCGGAACTTGGTGCGACGCATGCCCCAGCGGCCGGCGCCGCCGGCGAAGGTGCGGCTGAGCACGCGCGTGCCCTCGCCGGCGAGGCAGTCGGCAAGATTCAGCTCGGCAGCCGACCGGCCGAGGATGCGCTCGGCGGGCTGGGCGATGAGCTCCTGGCCGGAGCGGTTGACAAGGCGGAGCGTCTCGTTGGCGTCGAAGGCGAAGATGGCGACGTCGATCTCCTCCATGACGGTGCGGAGGAGCGCAGTGGCCTCGAGGGCGCCGAGACGCTGCTCCTGGAGGACGCCGCCGAGCATGTTGATTTCGGCGAGGACGTCGCCGAGGGGTTCGTCACGGTTGGCGCCGCGGGCGCGGACGGAGAAGTCACCTTCGCGCAGCGCGGTGAGAAGGTTGGCCATCGTCTGCAGCGGGCGGACGACCTGCTCGCGCACGGCGAGGGCGAAGCCGAGCCAGCAGAGGAGCACCACGAGCCCAAGGGTCCATTGCACCTTGGGTTCGTAATCGTGCGACCAGAGCATCCAGAAGGTGCTGACGACCGCTGGCAGGCCTCCGAACAGGGCGTAGTAGAACACGCGCTGTTCGTGGGCGGTGCGGCGTTGGCGAGGAGAAGGCATGAGGCAGCGTTAAGCGGTAAGCTTTAAGCTTCTGAACAAACCCACCCAGCATGCGGCGGATTTCCAGTATTTCAGCGGCAGCCTGCTTCGCGGCTGTTGGTTCGATGTATCCCAGCTCGTGGCCAAGGAGGATAAAATAATCGAGTTCGGAAGCTGAGCCGAGGGCGATGATCAAAAAGCGTTTGAACTCGGGGTCACCCTCCCGACCGGCGCCTTCCGCGATGTTTGCCGGGATGGAAGAGGCGGCGCGGCGCATCTGACTCGTGAGGCCAAACATTTCGTCCTTGGGGAAGAGTTTTGTCAGTCGGTAGATTTCAACGGTAAGATCGTGACTCCGCCGCCACACTTGAATCTTGCGATAATCTTTCACTGCCGCACAGGTTTGCCCGGAAAGCTTATCGCTTAAAGCTTAGAGCTTATAGCGTTCGAGTCTGCGGTAGAACGCACTTCGGCTCAGGCCGAGTTCCTCGGCGGCCTGGCGGGCGTTGCCGTCGCAGCGGGCGAGTGTCTTCTTGATGAGGAAGGCCTCCACCTCCTCCAGGCTCATGTCGTCGCGGTAGGCGATCGCGTTGGGGAACAGCACCTCG
>DAORVZ010000516.1:0-2010 GCA_035434005.1 Lacunisphaera sp. | reverse complement strand
CACGCTGCTGATTTCGCCGGCCGCCGTCTCGTCGTCTTCCTCCTCGACGCCACCTGGCGGCTCGTCCGGCCCATGTTGCGCCTGAGTCCCAGCCTGCAGCGTTTGCCCAAGATCATGTTCTCGAACGCGGCGCCGAGCCGCTACGTCATCAAGCGGCAGCCGGAGCCCGGCTGTCTCTCGACGCTGGAGGCCACGCACGAACTGCTCATGGCGCTCGATCGGTCCGGCCTCGACCGCTACGCGCTGCCGGAGCAACTGCTCGCGGTTTTTCGGCGGATGCAGGAGATCCAGATCACCCGCACCGCCGAGAACCGGCGCCTCGGCGTCAAGCGACACGCCCCCAAGCCGCCACGCCCCACGCCACTGCCGGTCATCCAGCCCGGACGGAGAAGGAAGCGGATATTCCCCACGGCAACGGGGCCAGGGCAGTAGCGCAATATACGGGCGCAAGTTCCGCATATTGCTCACGCACATCAGGCGGCGCCAAGCCTTAGGCGACGGGTGCCCTTAGACGGCTCCGAGAATGGCGTTCAGGGTTGAACTCGGACGCAATGCGGCAGACGCCAGTTTCTCATCTGGCTGGTAGTATCCACCCACATCCGCAGGTTTTCCTTGAACCGCCAGTAAGTCGGCGACGATTTGCATCTCGGCGGCGGCCAGCTTTTCGGCCAGCGGCTTGAAGATGGCTTGGAGGCTGGAGTCGAGAGTCTGCGAGGCTAGAGCCTGGGCCCAGTAGAGACACAGGTAGAAGTGGCTGCCGCGGTTGTCGATCGTGCCAAGCTTGCGGCCGGGGGACTTGTCGTTCTCCAGAAACTTGCCGTTGGCCTGGTCAAGCGTGTCGGCGAGAACTTTGGCCTGCGCATGCTTTTGCGTGATGGCGAGGTGCTCGAAGCTGGCTGCAAGGGCGAAGAACTCGCCAAGACTGTCCCACCGCAGGTAGTTTTCCTCCTGGAACTGTTCGACATGTTTGGGCGCGGAGCCGCCGGCGCCTGTCTCGAATAGGCCGCCGCCGTTCATCAACGGGACGATGGAGAGCATTTTTGCGCTCGTGCCGACCTCGAGGATCGGGAAGAGGTCTGTGAGGTAGTCGCGGAGGACGTTGCCGGTGACGGAAATGGTGTCTTGGCCGGCCTTGAGGCGCACGAGGGTGGCTTCACAAGCGGCGGCCGGAGCCATGATTTTGAGGTCGAGGCCGTTCGTCTCGTGGTTTTTCAAGTATTTCTCCACCTTGGCGATGATCTGGGCGTCGTGGGCGCGAGTCCGATCGAGCCAGAAGATGGCGGGCGTGTTGGAGAGACGTGCGCGATTGACGGCGAGCTTCACCCAGTCCTGCACCGGAGCATCCTTGGTCTGGCACGCGCGCCAGACGTCGCCCTCGGAGACGGAGTGTTCGAGGAGGATCTTGCCGGTGTCGTCGGTGACACGGATCGCGCCTTTGCCGGCTGCCCTGAAGGTCTTGTTATGCGAGCCATATTCCTCGGCAGCTTGCGCCATGAGGCCGACGTTGGGGACGGAGCCCATCGTCCTTGGGTCGAAGGCACCGTGCTTTTTGCAGAACTCGATCGTGGCGTGATAGACGCCCGCGTAGCTGCTGTCGGGGATAACACAGAGGGTGTCCTGCTGCTTGCCGGCGGCGTTCCACATCTGGCCGGAAGTGCGGATCATCGCGGGCATGGACGCGTCGATGATGACATCGCTGGGGACGTGAAGGTTGGTGATGCCCTGGTCGGAATTGACCATGGCGATGGCCGGGCCGGACGCGTAGGCGGCGGCGATGTCGGCCTCGATGACGGCCTTTTCCGCGGCGGGGAGTGTGGCGATCTTCTCGACGAGATCGCCGAAACCGTTGTTCAGGTCGACGCCAAGTTTCGCGAGAATGGCGGAGTGCTTGGCGAGGAGATCCTTGAAATACACCTTCACGGCGAGGCCGAAGAGGATGGGGTCTGAGACCTTCATCGTGGTGGCCTTGAGGTGGAGCGAGAAGAGCGTGCCGTCGGCCTTGGCCTTTGC
>DAORVZ010000515.1:0-2015 GCA_035434005.1 Lacunisphaera sp. | reverse complement strand
CCGGATGAGCCGGAAATTCGGATGCGTCGCCACGGCGGAAAGATTCTCTGCCCGGCCCGTCCGGAAATTGTCGACCCCGAGCACGGTTTGGCCCTGAGCGAGGAGGCGCTCGACGGAGTGGCTGCCGATGAAGCCGGCGGCGCCGGTAACCAGGACAGTGGGCATGGGTGCAATGTCACTGCGTGGCGGCGGCCAAGGCAAGCTGGCACGCGGCGGTGGTCGTCAATGCCAAGCGTAGCCGGCGGCGGCGCGGCGGATGCCCTCGGGCAGCGAAACCTGTGGCTTCCACCCGGTCGCGGTGACAAAGCGCGAGTTGTCCAGCAGGCTGTCATGCACATCCCACACCGGGGCGGGCCGGGTTTCCAGTTGGACGGTCCGACCCGTGTGCTCCATGACGAGGCGGATCACCTCGCTGACGTGATGGGATTCACCGGCGCTGAGATTATAGATGCCGGTGAGCCGTCGCGCGACGACGAGTTCAAGGGCGGAGAGGAAGTCCGCATAATAGAGGAAGTCCTTCCGCGCCGAGCCGTCACCCCACAGGGTGAGGGGCTGGCCTTCCACCGCGCAGCGCAGGGCGTGGGGGATGAGGCCTTGGGCCCGGCTCTTGGGCACCGGATAACCGTAGGGGTTGGAAACGCGGAGGATGGTGCAGGCGAGGCCGAACTGCTCAGCCTGGGCCTCGATGAGCTGCTCGGCGGCGCACTTGGCGCGGCCGTAACAGCTGATCGGACGGCAGGGATCGCTTTCCACGTTGGGCCGGCCGGGAGCGTTGCCGTAGACGGTGCCGCCGGACGAGAAGAAGACGAAGTGCAGACGCGTGCGATCCGGCGACCGGCCGACGGCGTCAAGCAGCCGTGCCAGCAGTGGCAGGTCGTGCGTGGATTCGATTCCGGGCTGGCTTTCGGATGTGGCGGGGAGGGTGCTCCAAGCCAGGTGCAGGATGGTGCCGGCCCCCAGTCCGCGCCCGGCAGCGAGGTCGTTCAGGGTGTGGAAGCCCTGGCCGGCGGTGCGGGAGAAGAGCTGCACTTCGTGGGCGGGGGCACGAAAATGATCTGCGACCAGCGAGGCCAGGCGGCCTCGGCCACCAGTGACAAAAAGGCGTTGCGGTGTGTCAGGCATGGGAGGAGGAGAACGTTGGCAGCGAGGCGTAGAACCCGGCCAGGGTCTCCGCGCTGCGGCGCCAGCTGAGGTTGGCTGAGGCGAAAGCCGCAGCACCGGCCGCCAGCCGGTCATAAAGAGCCCGGTCGCGGCGCAGTTCCGCCACGGCTGCGGCGATGCCGGCGGCGTCGGCGCGCGCGAGCACGTAGGCGTCGTGTCCATGGCGCAGGGTGGCGCCGAGGTTGGTTCGCGGCAGCACCACCGGCCGGCCGAGGGCGAAGAACTCCGGCAGTTTGGAGGGGAAGCGGTAGTCGTTGAAGGCGCCCGGCCGCCCGGGCTGCACGAAGACATCCGCCAGGGACATGAGCGCGGGCAGGTGCCGGTGATGGAGGATCTGCCCGAGGGCGAGCACATGGGGTCGGACGCGCCCGGCTTCGGTGCCGAGATAATCCACGCTGTCGGTGCCGGCGCGGACGAGCACCGTGTGCTCGCCGGCCTCGTTCAGCGCGGCGACTGCCAGGTAAAGTTCGCGCATTTCCGCGGCGTTGGCCGGATGGGTGTTGCCGTGGTAGAAGAGCACGGTGGTCTCCGGCCCGAATCCGAGTGCTTGGCGAAAGGCGGCCGGGATCGGCTGCGGATGGAAATAGCGGGCGTCAGCCGCAGGCGGGATCGTCACCCAGGGAGTGCCGGGTGGCACGAATTCCCGCAGGGAGTCGACAATGACGGTGACGCCGGCCGCGCGCCCGAGAAATTCCCGGGCGCGGTGCGGATGCGAAAGATCGGACGGCACGAGAGCATCGAGCTCCGGGCCGGGCAGCGCGGCCAGGGTGGTGAAATCGCGGCCCAGCGCGTGGGCCAGCAGGAGCTGTTCGTTGTCCTCGAGATCCACGACCAGGATCCCACCGTGGCGTGCC
>DAORVZ010000514.1:0-2048 GCA_035434005.1 Lacunisphaera sp. | reverse complement strand
TCACCGTCGGCGACCCCGCCATCCAGGCGATGATCGACTCCTCGCTGCGCACGCTCTGGCAGGCCCGCGAGACCATCAACGGCCACACGCAGTTCAACTCCAGCTTCACGCTCTACCGCGGCCTCTGGGCGGGCGACGCCGTCTACATCACCAACCTCGCCTCCCATCTCGGCGACTCGCGTTCCGCCCGCGAGACCCTCGACGCCCTCTTCGCCCACCAACTGCCCAATGGCATCGTCGACGAGCTCCACCCGCAGAAGATCTTCCGCGCCACCGCCGAGACCATCTGGGGCGTCGTGCGCGAGGCCGAGATCTCCGGCGACTGGAGCTATGCGGAGAAACGCTGGCCGCAGATCGTCCTCGGCGTCTCCGGCATCCGTGGACTCCGCGCGGAGACGCTCCAGCACCCCGGCGCACCCTACTACGGCATGTTGCCCCCCGGCTTCAGTGACGGCGGCATCCTCGACATCGGCTCCGAATATTCCTCGGTCTATTGCACGATCACCGGCCTCCGCGCCGCCGAGCGCCTGGCACGCAAGCTCAGCCACCAGAAGGAAGCCGGAGATTTCCGCCAGCTCGCCGACGACTTCCTCACCGCGTTCAACCGGCACCGCGTCCGGGACCAGCGCCGCGACGCCCACGGCAACCTCTACCTGCCGGTGCGGGTCGGCTTCAAGGGCGAGGATCCCATCCCGCAGCTCACGCAATGGGCCTTCATGGACGCCCACCTCAACGGCGAAGGCTGGCTTCCCTCCGACCACGAGCTCGTCACGGGTTCGCTCGCGCTCCTCGAATCAGTCGAGCAGCAGGGCCTGCCCGTCAGCATGGGCTGGCTGCCCGGCGGCAACTGGGCGGGCATGGGCCTGTTCTACGCCTTCCAGCCGCTCATCCTCAACCGCCCGGAAAAGGTCGCGGACATCCTCTACGCCGGGGCGAACCACTTCTCGTCCGTCGGCACCTCGGTCGAGGAGCAGACGCTCGTCGGCCAGCCGCTGAAGCTCGCCGGCGACCAGCCGCATAATTTCGCCGCCGCGATGATGGGCCACCTGCCCGCCGCCATGCTCGCCTACGACCGCCTCGGCACCCTGCACCTGCTCGGCAGCGTGCCCGCCGAGTGGCTCAAGGCCGGCGCCGTCAACCGCCTCGACGGCTGGCGCACCGGCGCCGGCGCCGTGACGCTCGCGCTCACCGTCTCTGCCGACGGCAAGACCGCGAACCTGCAGGTGCAACCCATCACCCGCGCCGATAAAAAGATCCGTATCGTCCTGCACACCGCCAGCCTCGCGCAGGCCGGTTTCACCATCCCCGCGACGGCCAAGGACGGCCTCATCGAGATCCAGCCCGGCCAGCCGGTGCAACTCGCCTTCGCCCGCCGATAGTAGGCCGCGCGGATCAGTGGTTACGGTGCCTCCAGAATTTCGGCGGCGAGCAGGAAGATTCCGGCCGTCCAGCCCATCATGGGCGGCATCTTGTATTCGTCGGCCACGTCGATGCCGCCGCTGAGCGCGTTGTATTTTTCCCAGAGCTGGCCGGAAGTCGCGAGGTTGCGGGCACAGGTCAGCACATATTTTTCCGCCAGGCGGCGCGCCTCGGCGTGATAGCCGTAACGCCGCAGACCGAGCATCGCCGCGGCCTGCAGCGGTGGCCAGGCGTTGGGCGCGTCCCATTGATAGGTGTTCGCCGAGTGATTGCTGCCCTCGGCACAGGTGATGAGCCCGTGCGCCCGCTCCACGAGGGGCAGGTTGCGCACGAGCGCCGCGGCCTGGGCCCCGGAGCTGATGCCGGTCCACAACGCGAAATAGGGCGCGGCGGAAACCACGGCGCCGCGCCGGCCCTGCGTCCAGTCATAGTCGAAATACCAGCCGCGGGCCTCGTCCCAGAGGTGGGCATCCACGAGTTGCCGGCGGCGGGCGGCGCGTTCGCGCCAGCGCGCGGCCTCCGCCGGACGCTCCAGCTCGTCCGCCCAGCCGGCCGCTATGGTCTCGACCTGGAATAGCACGCTGTTGGTGTCGATGGCGTTGAAGTCGGCGCAGCGCTGGTCGAAGCGC
>DAORVZ010000513.1:0-2051 GCA_035434005.1 Lacunisphaera sp. | reverse complement strand
CGCAAAGCGCACCGGCAAATTCTGGATCGCGACATCGTGCACGACCTGATCGTAAGCCCGCTGGAGGAAGGTTGAATAGATGGCGCACACCGGCCGGAAGCCCTTCGTCGCCAGACCGGCGGCGAAAATCACCGCGTGCTCCTCGGCGATGCCGACGTCGAAGAACTGGCCGGGCACCTCCTTCGCCAGTTGCGAGAGGCCGGTGCCGGCGGGCATGGCACCGGTGATACCGAGCACCTTCGGGTTGGCGCGGGCGTGGCGTGCGAGGGCGGCGCCGAAGACATCCTGATAGTTCGGCGGCGTGCCGGGAATGGCTTTTACGCTCTCGCCGGTCTCGGGATCGAAGGGGCTGGCCCCGTGGAATTTCTCGGGCGAGTTGACGGCGGCGTCGAGGCCCTTGCCCTTCCTGGTCAGCACATGGATGAGCACGGGCACGTCGCAGTGGCGTGCGAACTCGAGGTTCTTCTCCAGCGCGGCGAGGTTGTGGCCGTCGACCGGGCCGAGGTAACGCAGGCCAAACTTCTCGAACAGGGACGACTCGACGAAGAAGTCCTTCGTCTCGCGCTTCCACTTGTGGTAAACCTTGTTCATCTCCACGCCGGTCGGGAAGCTCTTGAAGAAGGCCTCCACGTCGTGGTGCAGCTTGTTGTAGGTCGGGCTGGTGCTGAGGCGGTTCAGGTAGCCGGAGATGGCGCCGACGTTCTTGGCGATGGACCACTCGTTGTCGTTGAGGATGACGATGAGGCGCTTGGTCGAGCTGACGACGTTGTTCATCGCCTCGAGGGTGATGCCACAGGTGAAGGCCGCGTCGCCGCACACGGCGACCACGTGCTCGTGCGAGCCGCGGAGGTCGCGCGCCGTGGCCATGCCGAGCGCGGCGGAGAGGGCGGTGCCGGCGTGGCCGGCGCCGAACGCGTCGTGCGGACTCTCGGCGCGGTAGAGGAAACCGGATGCGCCGCCGGTCTTGCGGAGCTTGGCGAAGAACTCGCCCTGGCGCCCGGTGAGGAGCTTGTGCACGTAACCCTGGTGGGCGACGTCGAACACGAACTGGTCGTCCGGCGAGTTGAACACGCGGTGCAGCGCGATGGTCAGCTCGACGACTCCGAGGTTGGGGCCGATGTGGCCGCCGTTGCGGGCGGTGACCTCGATCAGCTCGTCGCGGATTTCCTGGGCCAGCTGCGGGAGCTGGGCGGGCGCGAGGGCCTTGACGTCGGCTGGGCCGGCGATGCGGGAGAGCAGGGTGGGAACGGACGGAGATGAGCTCATCGGGGACGACGCGGACCGCGCTTATTCGCTGCGACTGGATTCAAACGGCTCGAAGGCGGCGCTGCCGTCCTTGCCCTTCTTCAGTTTCTCGATCTTGAGCTCGGCCTCTTTGAGGCGGCCTTCGCAGACCTTGAGCAACTTGCTGCCCTCCTCGTATTTGGCCAGCAGCTCGGCAAGCGGAACCTCGCCCGATTCCATCGAGTCGACGATGGTCTCGAGCTTGGCGAGCGCTGCTTCGAAACTGAGTTTGGCGATCTTGTCAGAATCCACGGCGTCAATCTGGGCGGGGAGGCGGGGATTTCAATCAATCTTTGGCCGGGAAAGGCCCCGGAGTAAATCGTGCAAGCGCGGAAGGGCGGAAACACGGAAACAATCTATTGATTAATGTGTTCCGCGTTTTCGCTCTTTCGTTTTTCCGGGATTTCTTCCCTTCATCTTCGTGCTGGCACGATGCCGCAAAGTTGTCTCTGTTCAGCGGCCATGGATTGGCTGCTCCCCACGGTCGTCGCGTTCATTTTATTGCGTCTTGCCGCCCAACTGGCGCTCGAGGCCCTCAACCGCACCGAGGTGCGGCGTCATGCCGATGCCCGGCCCGAGGCCCTCGCCGGGGTCATGGACGACGCCACCTACGCCAAGTCCGTGGACTACACGCTCGCCAAGAGCCGGTTCAGCTCGTTCGAGACGATGTGGGAGGTGACGGTCCTGGGCGCGGTGCTTTTCAGCGGCCTGCTGCCGTGGTTGTGGACGAAGTTCAACGGCCTGGCGCCCGGCGCGGCGTGGAGCGG
>DAORVZ010000512.1:0-2073 GCA_035434005.1 Lacunisphaera sp. | reverse complement strand
TCAGCCAGCAGCAGTCCCCATGGCAGGCGCCACTCCGTCTCGATGAAGGCGGACTCCACCGTGCGCGAGTTGTGCGAGGTCGGGGGCGAGGTGGTCCAGACATCGAACAAATTCTCCGACACGCCCACCCGCAGCTTGCGCCCGGGCCGGGTCAGCAGGCTGACACCGTAGCCGATTTCCTGCTGCAGCAGCAAATAGTCGGCCGGCACCCCGGCTTTGCGGTTGGCGCGGTTCCACTCCAAGGTGGGCCGGTATTGGACGAAGCTGTTCCGCTTCTTGCTCAGCGTATGCCGCCAGAGCGCGTCACCCTTGAGCATGTCCGTGGTCGTGAGATCGTTGGTCTGGCTGAAGTCATAGCGGGCGTTCAACTGCACCTCGTCGGCCGTCCACTTGCGGCTGAGCCGGCCCTCGAGGGAGAGTGTGCTGCGATCGGCCGTGTCCGACACTACCTCGGTCGAAAACGCGACCCGGCCGCTCCACGGCTTGAAGCCCTCGTGCAGCCGCGCGGCCAGCCGCGCGAGCCCGGTGCTCGCCCGGGCCTCCCCGGCGGCGCTCTCATCGCCGGGCCCGCCCGGGGCTGGTTCCGTTGCGGGCGCTGCGGCTGCCAGCGTGGAGGCCGGTGCCGGAGCCGGGATCACCCTAGCCTTGTCCGCCGGCACCCGCAATTCGCCGAAGCGTTCCGACTGGAACACGATCACCCCATCCTTCCGGCCGACCAGCCGACCCTGCACGCGGTCACCATCCTGGTAGACCAGCACGTCGCGCGCGGACACCGTCGGCTCCGCCGCGCGGCCCAGGCCCAGGCCAAGAACGGACAGCAGAATGAAATTTCTCAGCAATACGCGGCTCATCTGCTCTCGGACGTAATCACTCCACCGATGTTTCAAAGTTTTTTCTGCTGCTATCCGAAAATATTTCCCCGTCCCGCTGCGCGGGAAAAGATTTGCGCGCCCGGGCTGTTCATCGCGTCATTCGGGCGTGATGAATAATCAGCGACTGCGCCGTCTCCTCCTGGCTGTCGCGCTTGGTCTGGTCGCGCTGGCCCGCCTGCACGCCGCTCCGCCCGCGGCCCTCACGGTGCCCGCCGCACCGGGAGCCATGGGTTCGTCCCTCACTCTGGGTCCCGATGGCACGCCATGGTTGTCGTGGTTGGAACCGGCCGGCAGCGTGGCGTGGGCCCTGAAGTGCAGCCGGTTTGACGCAGCCCGCCAGCTCTGGGGCGAACCACGCCTCATCACCCAAGGCACAGATTTCTTCATCAACTGGGCCGACTTCCCTCAACTGGCTATCGGCCACGACGGCCGCCTGACGGCGGTGTGGTTCATCAACAATCCCGCACATCACGCCGCCACCGTCGGCGACGGCCACCACGGTCCGGGTTATCGAGCCATTTACAGCTATTCGACCAACGGTGGAGCGACCTGGAGTCCTGAGCTGCCAGTCAGCGATGAATCGCTCCCGGTGGAGTTTGTGGCGCTCCAGCCGCTGGCCGACGGGCGGCTGCTCGCCGCGTGGCTGGATGGCCGGAACCGCGGCCGCATGGCGCTTTATGCCCGAGTGCTCGACGGCCGGGCCGGCCCCGGCCCCGACACCCTCGTGGACGATTCGGTGTGCGACTGCTGCCAGCTGTCCTTCGTGGCCAATGCCGATGGCGGCGCCCTGCTCGCCTATCGCGGCCGCACCCAGGACGAGATTCGCGACATCCATCTCGCCCGATTCGACGGGCGGGACTGGAGCCGGCTCGGATCATTGCACGCCGACGCCTGGAAGATCGCCGGCTGCCCCGTCAATGGCCCCCAGCTCGCGGCGGCCGGGGGCACGGTCGGTGCGGTCTGGTTCACCGCTGCGGACAACCAATCGCGCGTGCTGGCCCGACGGTCGGACGATGGCGGCCGGAACTTCGGCCCGGTGGCGCGCGTGGACCTCGGTCGGCCGCAAGGCCGCGTGGACAACGTGCTGCTGGCCGACGGCACGCTCGTGATGAGCTGGTTGGAAATGACCGGCTCGGAGGCCGGCAAGGAAGGTGGCATCTACCTGCGCACGCTGGCGCGCGACGGCCGGCTGGGGGAGGCC
>DAORVZ010000511.1:532-2075 GCA_035434005.1 Lacunisphaera sp. | reverse complement strand
AGTTTGGGCGGCGCAGGCAGGAATGGCGTGTGATCGGCGGGGGCGAGGAGCGGTGCGATGGTCTTGATGACATCGAGCTTGGGCACCCACAGGCCGTCGCCGCTCAGGTAGGTCAACTCGCCGAGGAACACGCGCGCACCGTCGAGGTGGAAATCACGCTGGTCCCGCTCGAAGGTGAGGCGCACGCCGCGCGCGTCGCTCAGGGTCATCACTTCCCCCCGCTTGGTCCACACGGCCTTGAGGCCGTAGCGCTTCGCGAGGTCGCGCACGGCGACGTAGTCGAGGCCGCGGAACTTGGTGAAGGGCCAGACGTGGGCCGGGCGGGGGGCGGGGGGCGCAGCCTTGGCGGGGGGCGGGGGTTCCGGCGGCGTGGCCGCCGGCGGAGCCGGTCGCGGCTGGGCGGGCGCGGTGCAGGCGGTCAGCAGCGCGGTAACAATCGCCAGCAGGCCGCGTGCGGAAGACCGCGCCATGATACAGCCGGGGCGTTCAGCCCTCGGTGGGCGGCGACTCCGGCTCGGTCTTGGCCGGGGTCGGTTGCGGTGTTTCGCGGACGAGGAACTTGGGCTTGCGCTTGTTCACGG
This sequence comes from Lacunisphaera sp., assembly GCA_035434005.1. Classification (GTDB taxonomy): domain Bacteria; phylum Verrucomicrobiota; class Verrucomicrobiia; order Opitutales; family Opitutaceae; genus Lacunisphaera. Next base: position 1,494 of record DAORVZ010000511.1, on the reverse strand, counting down.
GCAGCGGGGAAAGCATGACGTTGATCTGCTTGCCGCTCAGCTTCGGGGGCGAATCGGGCGTGCCCATGGTCTCAAGGTCGGCGAGGGCCCGCTTCATGACGTCGAAACCCATCTCGGTGTGCGCCATCTCGCGGCCGCGGAACTTGAGCCGGAGCTTTACCTTGTTGCCATGGTCGAGGAATTCCTCGGCGTGGCGAACCTTGGTGTTGAAGTCGCCCTTCTCGATGCGGACGGTGAACTCGATCTCCTTGAGCTTGGCGCCGGCCGGCTTGCTGTGTGCATGTTTCTTCTGCTCCTCGTAAACGTATTTGCCGAAATCCATGATGCGGCACACGGGCGGCGTGGCGGTGCCGGCTACCTCGACGAGGTCGAGGTTGAACTGGAGCGCGAGGGCGATGGCCTTCTGCGTGTCCATGATGCCCAGCTGGCGGCCTTCGGGACTGATGACACGAACCTGGGGCGACTTGATCCGCATGTTGCGGCGGATGGCGGCGAAGGGATCGTTGTTGCGACGATTATCGCGATTAAAGGGAGGGCGGCCGCCGGGCGGGGGAGAGGATAGTGCCATTCAGGAAGTGGGATTGCTGGTCAGGTAGGTCGGCGCTGTTTTTGCGCGTAAGGCCGGGGATGACAACATCTATTATTTCAGAGGGAAAACGACCCCTGATCAGACGCTGAAACTCTCCCCGCAGGAGCAGGACGCCTTGGCATTGGGGTTGGAGAATTTGAAGCCGCCGGCGACCAGTTTGGACGAATAATCCAGCACCGTGCCCTTGAGATAGAGTGCGGTCTTGGGGTCTACGGCGACCGACACCCCGGCCGACCGCACCAGGATGTCGCCCCGGCGCAACTCCGGCGTGAATCGCAGCTTGTAGCTGAGGCCGTTGCAGCCGCCCCCGGCGATCGCGATGCGCAGGTAGGCGCCCGCCTGCTCGCGCGCGACCAGCGCCGCCACCTTGGCG
>DAORVZ010000511.1:0-522 GCA_035434005.1 Lacunisphaera sp. | reverse complement strand
GCCCGCGTCGTGTGTGAGCCGCACGAGGTTTTCGTTCCCTTCGCGCACGCCCTCGGGGAGCGGCGGCATGATGGTGGCGGTGGACACGGGCACACTCATGCGCCGGAACGGGATTTTATCAAGCGCCGCGCCACGGTGACGGCATTGGCGAAGCTGCGCGGGCTCGCCTTCCCCTGCCCCGCGATCCCGTAGGCCGTGCCGTGGTCTGGGCTCGTGCGCACGAACGGCAGGCCGAGCGTGACATTCACCGCCTCGTCGAAATCGATGACTTTGAGCGGCGCGAGGCCCTGATCGTGATACAGCGCCACGACCACGTCGAACTCGCCGCGCAACGCGCGCGCGAAAAGCGTGTCTCCCGGCTGGCAGGACGAGAGCCCCGGAAATTCCGCGCGCAGGTGGTCGAGCGCGGGATCGAGCAGATCCTTCTCCTCGTAGCCGAGCAGGCCGCCCTCGCCGGCGTGCGGATTGAGCCCGCACACGCCGATGCGCGGCGCCGCGATGCCCTCGGCGCGGGCGAGCGTC
>DAORVZ010000510.1:0-2091 GCA_035434005.1 Lacunisphaera sp. | reverse complement strand
CGGGTTGCTGTTGGCCGCCTCCTCCTCGTCGGACTCGACGACCTTGGCGATGGCGAGCAGTTTGTCGCCCTCCTCCAGGTTGACGAGACGGACGCCCTTGGCGCCGCGGCCGGTCTCGCGGATTTCCTTCACGCGAGTGCGGACGCTTTGGCCCTTGGCCGTGAGGAGCATGACCTCGTCGGAGTCGCGAACGCTGAGCGCGCCGGCGACGGCGACCGAGCCGTCCTCGGGGAGGTCGATCGCGATGACGCCCGTGCCACCGCGACGGATGCGGCGGTAGTCTTCAAAGGCGGTGCGCTTGCCGATGCCGTCCTCGCGGGCGACGAGCAGGCGGGCGGCCGGATCGCAGACTTCGAGGGCCTGGACGTAGTCGCCTTTTTTCTTGAAGCGCATGCCGGTGACGCCGCCGGTGAAGCGGCCCTGGGCGCGCAGGCCTTCCTTCGGGCCCGCAGCTTCCTCGCCCTCGGCGGGCGTCGGGGCGTCGGGCGCGGCTTCCGCCGCCTCGACCTCGGTCGCGCCCTCAAAGAAGCGGACGGCCTGGCCCTGATGGGAGACGAGGATGAGCTCGTTGGCGCCGTTGGTGAGCACGCAGCCGACGATGGCGTCGCCCTCGCCGAGCTTCATGCCGCGGATGCCGCCCTCGCGGGTGGCGCCCTCGTATTCAGCCAGCGCGGTCTTCTTGATTGAGCCCTCTTTGGTCACCATGACGACGAAGTGCTCGGGGGAGAATTCCTTGAAGCACAGCATGGAGGCGAGTTTCTCGCCGTTGGTGAGGCGCAGGAAGGAGGCGACCGATTTGCCCTTCGCGGTGCGGGTGCCCTCGGGGATCTCGTAGATCTTTTTGGCGTGGCACTGGCCCGTGCTCGTCAGGAAAAGCACGATGTCATGGGTGGAGGCCGTGAAGAGGTTCTCGACGAAATCGTCCTCATACGTCTCGGCGCCGATGACGCCCTTGCCGCCGCGCTTCTGGGAGCGGTATTCGGCGACGGGGGTGCGCTTGATGAAGCCGAGGTGGGAGACGGTGATGACGGCGCCCTCGTTGGGGATGACGTCCTCCATGCGGAGCTCGCCCTCGGCGTCGATGATCTCGGTGCGGCGGGGGGAGGCGTATTTGTCGCGGAGGACGAGCAGCTCGGACTTGATGAGCGCGAGGAGCTTGGCCTCGGAGTCGAGGATGCCCTGGAGTTCCTCGATGAGTTTCATGAGCTCGAGGTATTCCGCCTCGATCTTGCCGCGCTCGAGGCCGGTAAGCTGGTAGAGGCGGAGCTCGAGGATGGCGTTGGTCTGGATCTCGGAGAGCGGATACTTCGCCATCAGGCGGACCTTGGCCTCGTCGCGGTTGGACGAGGCGCGGATGATCTTCACGAAGTCATCCAGGTTATCGAGAGCGATGATGTAGCCCTCGAGGATGTGGGCGCGGGCCTTGGCTTGGTTGAGGCGGAACTGGGTGCGGCGCGTGACCACGTCGCGGCGGTGGTCGATGTAGCACTCAAGGAGTTCCTTGATGTTCATCTGCTTCGGCCGCTTCTTGTCGAGGGCCAGCAGGATGACGCCGAAGGAGGACTCGAGGGCGGTCTTCTGGTAGAGCTGGTTGATGACGATCTGGGCCTGCTCGCCGCGCTTGAGTTCGATGACGATGCGCGTGTTCTCGTCAGACTCGTCGCGCAGGTCGCGGATGCCGTCGATCTCCTTCTCGCGGACGAGCTCGGCGATGCGGAGCACGAGGGTCGCGCGGTTCACGTTGTAGGGGATCTCGGTGATGATGATCTGCTCGCCGCCGCCCTTGAGTTCCTCGGTGTGGGCCTTGCCGCGCATGCGGACGATGCCGCGGCCGGTGGTGAGGTAGGATTTGATGCCGGCGCGGCCGTTGATGTAGCCGCCGGTCGGGAAATCCGGGCCGGGAATGTAGGTGACCAACTCCTCGACGGTGATGCCGGGGCGGTCGATGATGGCGCAGGCGGCGTCGATGATCTCGGAGAGGTTGTGCGGCGGGATATTCGTCGTCATGCCGACGGCGATGCCGGTCGAGCCGTTCATCAGCAGGTTCGGCAGGGCGGAGGGGAGGACGGTCGGCTCGGTGGTCGACTCCTT
>DAORVZ010000509.1:0-2095 GCA_035434005.1 Lacunisphaera sp. | reverse complement strand
TCTTGCCCGCATCGGGGTGCGAGATGATCGCAAAGGTGCGACGGCGGGCGATTTCCTGGGCGGGAGACATGGAGGGAGTCGGTCAGGAAACGCGACGCAGAGCGGGGAGGGAAGCCTGAATTTGGCGCGAGTTTGCGACCGCACCAGCCCCGGCGACAACTTTAAGAAAGTTTTTGTAACCACAGCACTCCCTCGGTGTTTCTAGTGCGAATCCATCTCTATCATGAAGAAGTTCCTGAAAATATTCGTCTCCCTCTTGGCGGGTCTGGCAGCAGTTGTGGTGCTGGTCGCCGGGATGATTTACTGGCAGTCCAGCGACCGTTTGGCCCGGAAATACACCGTTCAGGTCAAGCCGGCTCCGGCGCTACCGGTCGATGCGGTGGCGCTGGCCCGCGGCCGCCACCTCGCTGAGACGCGTGGCTGCGTGGAATGTCATGGAGCGGACTATGGTGGGGCCAAGGTTGTCGACGACCCGGGCATGGGCCTGCTTTGCGGGCCCAATCTGACCCGAGGGCAGGGGGGACTGCCATCCGACTACAACGACACTGATTGGGAGCGGGCGATCCGGCACGGGGTGGCGCGAGACGGACGAGGCCTGTTCTTGATGCCTTCGGCGGATTACGCGAGATTCACGGCACGGGACATGAGCGATCTCATCGCGCACCTGAAATCGGTGCCGCCGGTGAATCGTGCCCGGGTGCCGTTGTCGGTCGGGCCGGTGGCTCGCGCCCTGCTGTTGGCGGGGAAGATCAAGCTCGCGGCTGACGAGATCGATCACAAGACCGTTCAGGCGTCCGATGTTGTGCCGGGTGTGACGGTGGCCTACGGGCATTACTTGGCCGCCAGCTGCACCGGCTGCCATGGCGCGACGCTAGCTGGCGGTAAGATCGATATCGGTCCGCCCGATTGGCCGCCTGCCTCCAACCTGACTCCACATGCCAGCGGCCGGCTGGCAAAATGGAGTGAGGCCGATTTCGTGAAAACCCTCCGCACCTTGCGCCGTCCGGATGGCTCCGAGCTCAATCCAGCCATGCCGCGGGTTTTTTCCAACCTGAATGACGTCGAAGTCAGGGCGTTGTGGGCTTATCTGCAAACGCTGCCGGCTCTCGCCACCGGAACGCGCTGAACGGATTCGTGATTTAGTGCTTCGCTACGGACAGACGTTGGGCAATCGTGGCCGCATGTCTGCCAGCCTCAAGCTCAAGCCCAATGCCACCTCCCGCGTGCTCACCGGTCACCCGTGGGTGTTTGCCAACGAGTGCGAGGCACTGCTGCCGGCCGAACACGACGGCGAGGTGGTGGAATGTCGCGACCGCACCGGACGATTCCTCGGCACCGGCATCTACAACAGCAAGTCCCAGATCGTCTGGCGGCGACTGAGCCGGGATCGCGTCGCTCTCGACGGGGCCTACCTGCGCGCCGCGCTGGAGAAGGCGGTGGCGCGGCGGATCGGGCTGGGTGAATTCAAGCGCCTCGTCTGGTCCGAGTCCGACGACCTGCCGGGCGTTGTGGCCGACCAGTTTGGTGACACGCTGGTCATGCAGATACAGACGCTCGCGATGGAGAAGCGCAGCGCAGCCATCGGCGACCTGCTGGCCGGACTCACCGGGGCGAAGGAGATCATTTTCCGCAACGACGCGAACATTCGGAAGCTCGAGGGACTGGCCGCCGCGGTGCATACGCGCTCGGGTGCCGTTTGGGAACCGCGCTGGGTGAGGATCGACGGCCTCGACTACTGGCTCGACCTGCAGGGGGGGCAGAAGACTGGATTCTACCTCGACCAGCGGCAGCAGCATGCCGTCGTGGCGAAATATGCCTCCGGCCGGCGCGTGCTTGACGCCTTCTGCAACCAGGGGTCGTTCGCGCTGCATTGCGCCAAGGCCGGGGCGAGCAGCGTGCTCGGGCTCGACAGCGCCTTTGACGCGGTCGGGCAAGCGAAGAAGAACGCCGACCGCAACGGGCTGAAAGCGGATTTCCAGGGGGCAAATGTATTCGACTGGTTCACGGCTCAGCGCGAGGCCGCGCCGGCGTGGGATCTGATCATCCTCGACCCACCGCCCTTTGCGAAGTCGAAGTCGGCGCTTGCTGGCGCGCT